>DUUE01000432.1 GCA_012841735.1 Bacillota bacterium
CGGGTTGCGGGATGGAAGAAGCCCAGTTGGCCAAAATTTTTGACCCTTTTTATACCACCAAAGAGCAAGGAACGGGCCTGGGCCTGACCATCTCTTACAGAATCATTGAAAATCACGGCGGCAAAATAGCCGTAGAGAGCACCCCCGGTTTGGGTACAACTTTTATTATTGAACTACCTGCAATGCCCGGGCAGGCAGCAATATAATAACCATACCCACAGAAAAGACGGCACGTCACGTGGCTGTCTTTTTTTATGCACTGCGGCGGCGGGCGCGGCAGGATGCTGCATACGGGTACAGGATCATGGGAATTCTAACTAGTGTTGTCAGTGGATACGGGGGTGTAGTTTTGGCAGAGCAAAAAAAAGGTCATTTGGTTATTATCGGCGGGGCGGAGGACAAGGAGGGAGAATGTGAAATCCTGAAACGCTTTTTTGCCCTGGCCGGAGGAAGGGACGCCAGGATTGCCGTGCTGTCCACAGCCAGCACCGACCCGGGGACAGGCGAGCAGTACAGGGCTATTTTCACCGATATGGGTGCCGCTGCCGTCCAGGTGCTGGCGGTGCAAAACAGGGTTGAAGCAAACCGGGTACAGTATTACGAACAGTTTACCGAGCAAACAGGCGTCTTTTTTACAGGAGGCGACCAACTGCGCATTACGGGAATACTGGGCGGAAGTATTCTGGGCAAAGCGCTGCAGAAATGCTACCAAAACGGGGCGGTCATTGCCGGCACCAGTGCCGGAGCTTCAGCCATGAGCGCCACTATGCTGGTGGGAGGCCTTGACGATGCCACTCCCAGCAAGGAAATTATCCGCATGGCACCGGGTCTGGGTTTACTCAAAGATGTGGTGGTTGACCAGCATTTTGCCCAGCGCGGGCGCATCGGCAGGCTTTTGGCGGCGGTGGCATATAACCCGTATATCCTGGGTGTGGGGATTGATGAAAATACGGCGATTATAGTCAATGAACGGGATGAGTGTGAGGTGGCCGGAGAAGGCACGGTGACCATCATTGACGGTCTCAATGTGACACATTCCAACGTTTCCGAGTCCCGCCCCGGACAGCCGCTGGCGCTGTCCGATGTTAAACTGCACATTCTTAGTAGAAATTACGGTTTCAGCCTTAAGCAACGTGTTGTCAGGATGCCACAGACTAAGGAGGACAACGTAAAAAAATGAAAATAGTGGAACTGCATTTTTTTCCCGGGCGCAATATTTACAGTCACCGCCCGGTTTTAAAAATGCTGTTGGACCTGGAGGCGGCCGCCTGTTTCCGGACGGATGCCGACTCCGGTTTTGCCGGGCGCCTGCTTGCTGTGCTGCCCGGGCTTGAGGAACATAAATGTTCCCGCCGGCGCCGCGGTGGGTTCCTGGAGCGGGTCCGGGAAGGCACCTACCTGGGTCATGTTACGGAACATGTTTTCCTGGAATTGCAAAGTTTGGCCGGTGTCGGGATGGAGTATGGCAAAACCCGTACCGGCCCCGGCACAATGGTGGAAATTATTGCTGAATACTGCTGTCGCCAGGCTGCGGAAATCCTGGCAGCGGCGGCAGTGGATGTGGTCTGCGCCGTACTGCATAAAGAGCAGTATGATTTGCAGCCGGTGCTGGACGAAGCAAAAAAACTGGCGGCTGTTTACCTGCCCGGCCCCAGTACCCGGGCGCTGCTGCAGGCGGCCCGCAAACGTGACATTCCTTACCAGTTGCTTGATGAAGGAACCAGCCTCTACCGTCTGGGCACGGGCAAATATCAGAAGCGCATCCAGGCCAGTGTCAGCGAACATACGGGCTGCATCGCGGTAGATATTGCGTGCAACAAACCCCTGACGAAAAAAATCCTTGCCCGGCACGGACTGCCTGTCCCCCGGGGCAGGGTGGTACAAACAGTTGCGGAAGCACTGGCAGCGGCCGGGGAAGTGGGTTTTCCCGTTGCCCTCAAGCCGGTTAACGGCAATCAGGGCAAAGGTGTGTCCCTCAACCTGCAGTCTGCCGCAGAGGTAAAAAGCGCTTTTGCCATTGCTTCCGCTTACAGTTCATCCGTCCTGGTGGAGGCATATCTTGTCGGCAGACACTACCGTTTTCTCGTGGTACACGGAGAGGTTGCGGCTGTTGCCGAAAGGCTGCCGGCATATGTTGTCGGTGACGGCAGGCGCAGCATCAGGGAATTGATCACAGAGGAAAATAAAAATCCGCTGCGGGGCGAAGGGCATGAAAAACCGCTCACCAAAATCCCGGTGGACGATTTGACAGTCGAGGCGCTGGGTCGCCAGGGGCTGAACCTGGAAACGGTGGTGCCCGCAGGCAAGAAAATATCTGTCCGTGACAATGCCAATCTTTCCACCGGTGGAACCGCCTGTGACGTAACCGGTCTGGTTCATCCCCGTCAGTCTGCGCTGGCAGCCGCGGCAGCCAGGCTGGTGGGGCTTGATATTGCCGGCGTAGATGTGGTGATGGAAGACATCACCCTGCCGCCTGAAAATCAGGAAGGGGGTATTATCGAGGTAAATGCCGCACCGGGATTGCGGATGCATCTTTTCCCCGCGGGGGGCAAACCGCGGAATGTGGGGGAAATTATTGTGGAGAAGCTCTTTCCCCCGGGACGGCAGGTGCGTGTTCCTGTTTTCAGCATCACCGGTACCAACGGTAAAACAACTGTTACCCGGATGCTGGAATATGTCATGCGGCAGCATGGCCTGCAGACCGGTATGTGCTGCACGGATGGCCTGTATTACAACGGCGTGCTGGCCAAGGCCGGCGACCTGACAGGACCGGCCGGGGCCTCCGCGGTTCTGGCTCACCCGGAAATAGAAGTTGCCGTCCTGGAAACGGCGCGGGGCGGCATTGTCAGGCGGGGTTTGGGTTATGACCGGGCAGATGTGGCGGTGATCTGCAACGTTCGGCCCGACCACCTGGGGCAGGACAATATCGAATCACTGGAGGACCTTGTCCATATTAAAAGCCTGGTGGCCGAGGCTGTTTATGAAACGGGCGCAGTGGTGCTCAATGCCGATGACCCTTCCACCCACACCATTGCCGAACGTGTCTGGGCGAGCCTGATTTATTTCAGCCTGCAGGAAGACAATATTACCGTCAGGCGGCACCTGGGTAAGGGCGGGCGGGCACTTTTTGTGCGTCGCGGCACCATTGTAGCCGCCCAGGGGAACAAGATGGTGCTGGTGGGAAAGACACGTGATTTTGCCGTGACATTTGGCGGCCGGGCCAGGCACCAGGTGGAAAACTTGCTTGCCTCCCTGGCCGCCTGTTGGGGTTTTGGCCTTTCTCCGCGCCAGGCGGCTTTTTACCTGCGCAATTTCGCCGCCAATCCCCAGGATAATCCCGGCAGGTCAAACCTGTATCATCTTGGCGCTTTCAGCGTCATGATTGATTACGGCCATAATGCGGACAGCTTTGCCAAGATGGGCGAGCTGGCCAGAAAACTGAAGCCGCACAGAATCCTGGCGGTGATGGGAGTCCCCGGCGACCGCTGTGATGATTTGATTATAGCTGCCGGTGAGGCGGCTGCCCGGGCTTTTGATGTGCTGCTGATCAAGGAAGACGAGGACCTGCGCGGGCGCAAGCCCGGGGAAGTGGCGCTGCTTTTAAAACAGGGCGCCCTGCAGGCAGGAAAAAAGCCCGCCAAGTTGCATCTTTTCCGTTACGAACGGGAAGCACTGCGGTTCGCCCTGAAAGTTGCCATGCCCGGTGACTTAATTCTTGTTTTTTATGAACGGCTGGATACTGTTCTGGCGGAAATCGCCGCTGTTGCACCGGCTTTGCCGCCGCAACAGAAAAGCACTCAGGCCGTGAACATGGAAAACCCCGTCGCCCTTACTTAGCAGGAATTTCCTTCCCCGTGGCGAATATGAGAAACCAAGTGGCCGCGAAACAGGGGGAACTATGCCCGTTTATGAAAAAGCGCATGCTAAAATAAATTTATTGTTGGCAGTAACAGCAAAAAGGGCTGACGGCTTTCATGAACTGCAGACAGTGTATCAGAGCCTGGCGCTGCATGATACGCTGCGGCTGACATCACTGGCAGAAGACAAAATTGTGCTGACCTGTGATGATCCAAGCCTTCCTGCCGGGCCGGATAATTTAGCCTGGCGTGCTGCAGAAAGGCTAAAGCGTTTTTACCGCATATCTCACGGTGTCCGCATTGAACTTAAGAAACGGATCCCTGTTGCCGCCGGCCTTGCCGGCGGCAGCAGTGATGCTGCTGCCGTGCTGCGGGGGTTGGTCCGCCTCTGGCACCTGCCGTGGGAGCAGGAAAATTTGCTTCAACTGGCTGTCGGCCTGGGTTCGGATGTGCCTTTCTGCCTGTCCGGGGGGACGGCTCTGGGTACGGGACGGGGGGAAAAAGTTACAAACCTTGCTCCGTGTCCGCATTTTTATGTGGTTCTGGCCAATCCCGGTTTTATGCTAAAAACGGCGGAAGTCTACCGTTCCCTGACGGAGGCGGATCTGGAACCGGGGTATGACCCGGCTCCCATGCTCCGTGCCCTGGCCTGTGGTGACAGAAATGCCATGGGCGCAAATCTGACAAATACGCTGGAAGCAGCCGCCTTCCGCCTTAACCCTGCAATCCGTGCGCTGAAGGAGAAACTTGCCCGCCGGGCACCGTCACTCATGTGTGGCAGCGGGCCGACAGTATTTGCTCTCTTTACTGTCGATGCGGAAGCGGAAAAGGCGGCTCTGTCTTTGCGGAGTGAAGGATATTTTGTGTGGCTGACGGAAACATTCTCACGGCCGACAGCCGGAGGTGAGTAAAAATGGTTGACGCCATTATCCTGGCAGGAACCTCCAAGCCCACCGAGTTAACCGTGGTGGAAATGGTGGATAATAAGGCATTCATTCGTATTGGGGAGCAGACTATGCTCCAGTATGTGTATGCCGCTCTGCAGCGGGCCGCCGGAATTGGCCGTATTGCCGTGGTGGGTCCCGAGGCTGACCTTCAAGCCTGCCTGGAAGATCAGGATGTGCTTATTGTTCAGGAAGGAAAAACGATTATGGAAAATGTGGAGCGCGGTTTTAAAGCGCTGCAGCCTACAGGCTATTTCCTGGTTTGCTCTGCCGATATTCCCTTCCTGACGGCGGAGGCGGTGGAAGATCTGCTTTCGGCCTGCGAACCTTTTACTGCCGATTTTTACTATCCCATTGTGGCACGCAGTGACAATGACAAACGTTTCCCCGGTGTCAGGCGTACTTATGTCAAACTGGCCGACGGTGAATTTACAGGGGGTAATCTCTTCCTTGTCAACCCCGCTTGCCTGGGAAAAGCGCTGCCGCGCCTGGAGCGCCTGTTTGCCGCGCGGAAGAGCCCCCTGAAACTGGCCTCTCTCCTGGGGTTTGCTTTTATTGTAAAATTATTTTCCCGCAAGCTGACAATTGCAGAACTAGAAAAGCGTTTTTCCGAGCTGTTCGCCGTGGCGGCCAGGGCGGTAATTTCCCGTTACCCGGAAATCGGCACCGATGTGGATAAATTGTCCGACCTGGATTTGGCGCGCCGGCATTTGTAAACAGTGCCCGTCAGAGAAAACCCCTGCAGGAGCAGGGTTTTTTCCAGGCGGACATGTGATTTTATGAACTATACTGTAACCACCGGTGTTTTCGCATCCCGGAAATTTTCACGAGGGCAAATATTTTCCCGGTTAAAAGCAGGATTTATTTGGCTTGTGTGGAAATAGCACAATACATGAGGGAAAGGCGGTGAGAAAACATGGAAGTGACGGACGTCAGAATCAGAAAAATTAACAATGAAGGCAAAATGAAGGCAATTGTATCAATTACCCTGGATAATCAGTTTGTTGTTCATGACGTGCGCGTGATAGAGGGCAATAACGGTTTATTTGTTGCCATGCCCAGCAAAAGAACTCCTGACGGCGAGTTTAAGGACATTGCGCACCCGATTACTTCGGAAACGCGTGAAATAATTCAATCTGCTGTTCTGCTTGCCTATAACACAGAGCTGGAAAGGGAATTGGTCGGAGCCTAAAACGGAGCAAAATGCTCCCTTTTTTTTTGTCCTTAAGACGCCCGCCCCTTTGTCTTGCTGCAAAAAGTGTAGCAATTGACGGCAAAAGTGGTTAAAATAAATTGAGGCTATTCTTAAGGAGGCAGAGTCCGGGTATGACAACAGCGGTTATTTTGGCTGCGGGAGAAGGCAAGCGCATGCAATCCCGCCGGCCAAAGGTTTTACATGAAATTTGCGGGTATCCCATGTTGGCGCATGTCATTCATGCTGCGCGCAGCGTTTGTTCGGATGTAATTGTGGTTGTGGGCCACCAGGGGGAAGAAATCAGGGCGGCTTTTGGCGACAGTGTGGTCTATGCCGAACAGCATGAACAGCTGGGGACAGCCCATGCACTGCTGCAGGCGGAACCTCTCCTGCCGGATGCAGGCACCGTCCTGGTTCTGTGCGGGGATACACCGCTCCTTTCTCCCGGAGCGATAGAGGAACTTTATGCCGTTCACAGCAGAGAAGCTGCGGCGGCCACAGTCCTGACAGCCACTGTCCCCAACCCGTTCGGTTACGGCAGGATTGTCAGGGGAGCGGGCGGGGAGATTATAAAAATCGTGGAAGAAAAAGATGCGACAGCGGCGGAGAAACTGCTAAGGGAAATAAATACCGGTACTTATGCTTTTGACGTTAAGGCGCTGCGGGAAGGGCTGGCCGGGGTTGGCAGTGACAACGCAGCGGGAGAATATTACCTGACTGACTGTATTGAGCTGATCATAAAAAGCGGGAAAAAGGTGGCAACAAGCCTGCTGCCCGATTACAGGCTGGCTTTGGGGGTAAATGACAGGATCCAGTTGGCGGAAGCGCAGGCTTTGCTGCAGGAGCGCATCAACCGTGACTTGATGGCGGCAGGCGTCACCATGATCAATCCGGCAACCATCTATGTTGATGCCGGTGTAAAAGTGGGCAGGGATACTGTAATTTTGCCCAACACCGCCCTCCGGGGCCGGACGGTGGTGGGGGAAGGCTGCGTGATTGGCCCCCAGACGGAAATAACAGATTCAACTATCGGTTCCGGTTCACATATAAGGCATTCTGTCGTGACGGAAAGTATCCTGGAGGAAAATGTAACGGTAGGACCCTTTACCCACCTGCGCCCGGGTACTGTCCTGAAAAATGGCGTGAAAGTGGGGGATTTTGTAGAGATTAAACAGTCACAGGTGGGCGAGGGAAGCAAAATACCCCATCTTTCCTACATCGGAGATGCCGAGATCGGCAGCGGTGTAAACCTGGGTGGGGGAACCATTGTGGTCAATTATGACGGACGGAAAAAATATAAAACAGTTGTTGCCGACGGTGCCTTTGTAGGCTGCAACAGCAATCTCGTTGCTCCCGTTACCATTGGCCGGGGTGCCTTTGTGGCAGCCGGTTCAACCATAACGAATGATGTGCCGGCGGGGGCGCTCTCCCTGGCACGTGCCCGGCAGGTGGATAAACCGGGCCTTGGCGCCCGGCTGCTCGGGCATAAAGATGACGAAAATTGACGATTCGGCAGGAATTAACCGTTCCCTCGCGAAAAGAACAACTTTGAATGAATTCAGTCAGGGGGTTACGGCGTGTATCGAGGGAAAAAGTTGCAAATTTTTACCGGAACGGCAAATGTAAAACTTGCCGAAGCCATTGCCGATCATATCGGTATTGCCCTGGGAAAGGCGGAGGTAAAGCGTTTCAGTGACGGGGAGATAAATATTTATATCGGCGAAAGTGTCCGGGGGGCGAATGTTTTTATTGTGCAGCCCATCTGCTGTCCGGCAAATGAAAACCTGATGGAACTTTTGATTATGATGGATGCCATGAAACGCGCCTCGGCAAAAAGTATTAATGCCGTCCTGCCCTATTACGGTTATGCCCGCCAGGACCGTAAAACCAGGGCGCGGGATCCGATTACGGCCAAACTTGTGGCAGATTTGCTGACAACAGCCGGTGCAAACCGTGTTATAACCATGGATCTGCATGCCGGCCAGATCCAGGGTTTCTTTAACATCCCCGTGGATCATCTGAAAAGCCTACCCATTCTGGCTAATTATTTCCAGGAGAAAAAACTGGAAAATGCCGTGGTTGTTTCACCGGATATGGGCGGGGTGACCCGGGCACGGGAACTGGCCGAGCGCCTGCACCTGCCCATTGCCATTATTGACAAAAGGCGACCGGAGCCGAATGTGGCGGAAGTGATGCATATTATCGGCCAGGTCAGCGGAAAAACGGTGATTATGATTGATGATATTATTGACACGGCGGGAACAATTTCCCTGGGGGCACGCGCCCTGATTGAACACGGCGCCAGGGAGGTTTATGCCTGCTGTACCCATCCTGTCCTTTCAGGACCGGCATTGGACCGCCTGGCGGAAGCACCGCTCACTGAAATTGTTGTGACAGATACTATTCCCCGGGGTGAGCGGACGCTGGAGAAAATCAAGGTTCTCTCGGTAGCGCCCCTGATTGGCGATGCCATTATCCGCATTCATGAAGAGCTTTCCGTTTCCAAGCTTTTCGATTGAGTCAATTTGACTGCCCGGGCAAAATGGGGGTATAATACCAGGAAAGACTGGAGAAGGAGGATACGACCATGGAACGTTTGCTCATCCAGGCACAACCGCGGACAGCAACCACCAAAGGACAACTGAAAACGCTCCGCAGGCAGGGTATGGTCCCCGGTGTGCTTTATGGACAGAAAGAAGCAACAAAGGCTATTGCAGTGGAAGGAAAAGACCTGCACAGCATACTAAACTCCCCTGCGGGAATGAATACAATTATTGATCTGACGGTGAACGGGGAAAAAACACCCGCAATCCTGAAAGATCTTGACAGGGATATTCTCATTTCAGATCGCATTATCCATGCTGATTTTATGCGCATTTCCCTGCACGACAAGCTGGAAGTCCAGGTGCCGGTTGTCTTCACCGGAGAATCGGAAGGAGTGAAGGCGGGAGGCATCCTCCAGCAGACGCTGCGTGAAGTCACTCTGAAATGCCTGCCGACAAGCATTCCGGAGCACCTGGAGCTTGATATTTCCAGCCTGGCGCTGGGAGAAAGTTTAAGTGTCGCCGACTTGCAAGTGCCGGAGGGTGCGGAGATCGTTACCGACCCGGCCGAGGTGATAGTCACCGTACTGGCACCGCGTGCTGAAGAAGCGGCGGAAGAAGCGGAAGGAGAGACTGCCGAAACTGCAGAGGAAGAACCTGCGGCCACAGAGGCGGAGGAGTAATCACGTCCCATGTATTTGATTCTGGGTCTGGGAAACCCGGGACCGCAATATGTGCTGACACGCCATAATGCAGGCTTTCGGGTCATAGACCATGTCAGCAGCGTGGCAAAAATCCCACTGTATAAGACGGGATACCATGCTTTTTGGGGAGCGGGCATTTTTGCCGGCCGGCAGGTTGTGCTGGCCAAGCCCATGACATATATGAATAACAGCGGCCTGGCGGCTGCGGCGCTTGTGCGCCGCTTTGGCGTGGAACCGGCACATCTGCTTGCCGTTTATGATGATATGGACTTGCCCCCGGGAACAATGCGCCTGCGTCCCGGCGGCGGCAGCGGCGGGCATAGGGGCGTGGAATCACTGCTATTTCACCTGCAGACGGACCGGTTTCCCCGCCTGCGCATCGGTATCGGGCGCCCGCAATCCGATGCGGTTGATTATGTTCTGGAAGCTTTCACGGCGGAAGAGGAAGATATCCTTGGACCTGTATTGCAGGCTGCAGCCGGGGCAGTGGAAGTTTTCCTGGCCGAAGGTATAGAAGCGGCAATGAACCGATTTAATCATAAAAAATAACTTTACAAGCACCATGTTTTGTGTTAAAGTAAACCTTAACCCAAAATGGAAAAATGGCAGTGAAGGAGAAAAGTAGGGTAAGCACGACTTTCCAGGGAGGAGCCATCACCGACTGCAAGTGGCTCCAGGTACGGTTTGCCTGAAGTTCCCTCCGGAGCCGCAGGCTGAACAAGAGTAGGCTGTGCCGGATTCCCCGCCCGTTAGCACCGGGGCAGATATCGGAGCAATCCCGTATTTGAGAAAGCGGGCGCACTCTGCGCCAATTTGGGTGGTACCGCGGTTTAATCATCCGTCCCTGTATTCGGGGACGGTTTTTTTTTCAGCAAGTGAGAACAAACAGCAGGAGGTAGACAAATGATTGTCGTGATGGATTTGCATGTGGGTGAAAAAGAATTGCAGGCGGTGGAAAATGTCCTGCAGCAGTATGGCTACCGCTGCCATTTGATCTGCGGCGAAGCACGGATTGTAATCGGGGCGGTGGGGTCGGCCAAAGGAGAGATTCCGCCTGTCCTGGAAACAATGCCGGGCGTGGAAAAAGTCCTGCGGGTGATGCAGCCTTACAAGCTTGTCAGCCGGGAAGTGAAGCCGGATGATACTGTCATCAGGACAGGACCGGTGTGCCTGGGGGGCGGTTATGTTTCCGTCCTGGCGGGACCGTGTGCCGTGGAAAGCATGGAACAGTTGAGTAGTGCAGCCAGGGCGGTAAAAAGATATGGTGCCGCCGCCCTGCGCGGGGGCGCATTTAAACCCAGGACTTCTCCTTATGCTTTTCAGGGGCTGATGGAAACGGGGCTCAAATATCTGCGCCGTGCCAGGCAAGAAACGGGCCTTGCCGTTGTCACGGAAGTAATGAATCCGGCAGACGTGGAGTTGGTGGCGGAAACGGCGGACATTGTCCAGATAGGTGCCAGGAATATGCAGAATTTCCCTCTGCTGAAAGAAGCGGGGCAGCTCCGGCGGCCCGTGCTGCTGAAGCGGGGTCTGGCGGCAACTGTGGAAGAATGGTTGATGGCTGCAGAGTATATTATGTCCGAAGGCAATTACCAGGTTATACTCTGTGAGCGCGGGATCAGGACTTTTGAAACTTATACCCGCAATACACTGGATGTGAGCGCCATCGCCCTGGCCAAACGTCTCTCCCACCTGCCGGTAATTGCAGACCCCAGCCATGCCGGTGGGCACTGGCGCCTGGTACAGCCGCTGGCCTTGGCTTCCCTGGCAGCCGGTGCCGACGGACTGCTGATTGAAGTCCACCCCGATCCCCGTACTGCCCTCTGTGACGGCCCCCAATCCCTTAACCCGGAACACTTCGGCGAACTGATGGCCGCAGTGGAAGAGCTTGTCACATTGCTCGGCAAAAAACTGGTGCATGGAGGGAAGCAGTAGTGTTAAGGGCAGCGTATCTTGGGCCGCAGGGAACTTTTTCCGAAGAAGCCGCCACTGTTTTTGGCCATTATTGCGGTGTTTCCGTTCTGCAGCCCTGTTCAACCATTTCCCGCTGCGCCCGCGCCGTGGAGGAAGGTGAAGCGGAATACGCAGTGGTGCCGTTGGAAAACTCGCTGGAAGGATCTGTCCATGAAACACTTGACCTGCTCACTGCCAGTGCGGAACTGAAAATTCAGGCCGAACTGGATGTGCCCATCGAACTGTGCCTGCTATCTTCCGGGACGGAGAAGGAAGCAATCCGGGTGATCTGTTCCCATCCCCATGCCCTGGGGCAGTGCCGTAATTACCTGCAGCAGTTTTTCCCCGGGACAAAAACAATCCCGGTCTTAAGCACGGCGGAAGCGGCGGCCGTGGCTGCGGCGGAGGGGCCGGGGACCGCCGCCATTGCCGGCCGGCAAGCCGCAAAAAAATACGGCCTGGCAGTGGTGGCGGCGGGGATTGCGGACAGCGCTTCCGTTACCCGTTTTATTGCTCTGGGGCTGGAAAACAGCGGCCTGTCCCGGCCGGAAAAGACATCCCTGGTTTTTGCCGTGAAAAATGCTGCAGGCAGCTTATATGCGGTGCTGCGCGCTTTCGCCGAGTATAAGGTCAATCTGACCAAGATTGAATCACGGCCGGCAAAAAGCCGCCTGGGCGAATATATTTTCTTTGTTGACCTGGACGGTACACCGCAGGATGCGGCGGTAAAAGCGGCTGTCAGTGCAGCGGCCGGGGAAGCCGTCATGCTTAAATTGCTGGGTTCCTATCCCGTACTCCGTTACGCACAGGTATAAAGTACCAGCCTTTTGTCCATGCTACGGACAAGAGGTGAGACTGTGTATATTTTCTGGGTTTGCCGCAGATGCCACCGGGAGCAGATGCGCCTCGCCGCCCACGCGAAAGACCCGCGCATCACTGCATTGACGGCACAGGCCGGGGGCGATATAATAGAACATGACCGGGAAGGGAATTTACTGGTCCGTCTTTTGTGCGATGACTGTTTCCATGCCGTTTATGGAAACGGGGAAAGCGGAGGGGACTTTGAGCGCCCAACGCAACTGCATTAAATTTATAAATTGACAATAAATGCCATTGCGGCTTGAGGCCTTGCACTCACAAGGCCTTATTTTTGCTGTCACAAAGAGCGTGCCCCGGCACGGCCAACCGGGCACGCCTTGTTGTGCTTTCTTACGGAAAATGGAGGTTATTGCATGCAAAACATTGCCGCCCGGATTGCGGAACTTGACCAATTGCATGTGCTGTTGGCGGGGTTATCCCACAAAAAAAACAGCCAGCTGCTTTACGGCACGGAAGGCAGTGCACGGCACCTGGTAATGGCTGCCGTGCGCCAGGCGACAGGCCGTCCCTTGCTGATTGTCACGCCGGATGCTTTGCAGGCCGGCAAAGTATATGAAGATTTGACGGCCGTGTTTGGTGAAGACGACGTGTGGCTTTACCCCGGCAAAGACCTCCTCTATTATCATGACCTTTATTCAGCTTCCGGAGAAACTCCCGCCCGGCGCATTGCCGTCCTGGCACAGCTGGCCGGCAAAAAGCGCCCCATTGTGGTAACTACAGTGTCCGGACTAGTGGCAAAAATGTGCCCGCCCGGGCCGTGGCAGGAGGGTTGTCTGACTTTGCAGACGGGAGAGGAAATTCCTCCGGAAAAATTGCTTGTCAAACTCATTGGCGTCGGTTATGAACGGGTGGAACTTGTTGAAGTCAGGGGACAGGTATCTGTCCGCGGCGGCATTATGGATATTTTCCCCATGGCGGAAGAACAGCCCGTCAGGATTGAGTATTTCGGAGATCAGATTGAGTCCGTCCGCCGTTTTGACCCCGTTACACAGCGCTCTCTTGAAACGGTTGAGTTTCTCCTTATCACACCTGCACTGGAAGTGATCTGCGGGGAAAAAGAACGCCGGCGCGCCCTCTCCCTGCTGGCGGAGGAGAAGGTGAAACTGGCGGCAAAAAACAACCGGCTTTCCCGGAAAATGCTGGCCAGGCTGGAGGAACTTTACGCCCAGATCAGGGAGAATATTTATTTTACGGGAATGGAACAGAATCTCCTGTATTTTTATGAACAACCTGTCAGCCTGGCTGAATGGTTCCCGGCTGATGCGCTGTTTTTCCTGAGCGACCCGCTGCGCTGTGCACAGGCGGCGGAACAGCTGGACCATGAACTGGGGGAAATTAAAAGCAGCCTTTTTGCCCAGGGCGAGCTTTTGACTCAGCAGGTAGACTTGACGTGGCCATATGAGGAAGTGTTGGGCCGGATAAAACTGCAGACAGTTGCCTTTTCCCTTTTTGCCCATCAGGGCAGACCGGTACCCTACCGCAAAAGCATTTCCCTCTCCGCCAAGCCCGTGCCACGTTTCCAGGGCCAGTGGCAGCTTTTCACGCACGAAATAACACAGTGGCGGCGGCAGCATTACAGCATTGTGGTTTTGACAGGCAGCCGGCAGCGCAGTCTGAATGTGTCGGATATCCTGGCGGCGGACGGCATACCTGCCGCTTTTGCCCGGTCCGCAGCCGACCTGCAGCCCAAAACTGTCACCCTCCTGCGCGGAAGTCTGGATTCCGGGTTTATCCTGCCGGAAGCAAAACTGGCGGTCCTTACCGAACAGGATTTGTTGCCGCAGCGAAAAAAAAGCCGCCGGATTAAAGGCAAAGAAGGCATCCGCATCGGTGATTACCAGGAACTGGCGGTCGGCGATTATGTGGTGCATGAACAGCACGGTATCGGTCAGTATCTGGGCCTGCGCACCCTGGAAGTGGGCGGGACAGAACGGGACTATATATATATTCAGTATGCAGGCAACGACAAACTGTATCTTCCCGTTGAACAGATCGACCTTGTCAGGAAATATATCGGTGTGGAAGGCAAGAAACCGAAACTTTCCGCCCTGGGAGGCGGAGAATGGAGCAGGATCAAGGCGCGCGTCCAGGCATCCGTCCAGGAATTGGCCAAAGAACTGCTGGCCCTTTATGCCGCCCGGGAAACCGAGCCCGGCCATGCTTTCCCGCCGGACCACCCGTGGGAAGCAGATTTTGCCGCTTCCTTTCCTTTTGAAGAGACACCCGACCAGCTGCAGGCTATTGCCGAAATCAAGGCGGATATGCAGAAAAGCCGTCCCATGGACCGCCTCCTGTGCGGCGATGTGGGCTACGGGAAGACGGAGGTGGCTTTGCGGGCTGCTTTTAAAGCCATCCTGGACGGGATGCAAGCCGCTTTCCTGGTGCCGACCACCATCCTGGCGCAGCAGCATTACAGGACATTCACTGAACGCCTGCAGGGTTTTCCTGTCACCGTCGGGATTCTCAGCCGTTTCCAGAGCAAAGCCGAACAGAAAGCCACCCTGCAGGGAATCCGGGACGGGACAATTGACTTGGTTGTCGGGACACACAGGCTGCTTTCCAAAGATGTCCGTTTTAAAAGCCTGGGCTTGTTGGTGATAGACGAGGAACAGCGTTTTGGTGTGC
>DUUE01000318.1 GCA_012841735.1 Bacillota bacterium
ATTATAAGGATAAACCTGGCGTTATGTCAATACATACATAACGCACTGCCGCCGTTTCACTACCCGCCCCAAATTGCCGCCGGGTACAAAGCTTACACCTGCTTTGTCAGGTAATAGGCGCAGAAAGGGATAAAACGGCCGCCGGCAAATACATGCAGGCTGCAGCTGCGCAGGCGCTCAAGATCAAGATTGCCCGCGTCCTGGAAAGCCATGGCCGTCACGGTAAAGCTGTGGGAACGCACACGGCGGAGAAATCCTTCCAGCGTCTCAATGTCGTCTTCCGCCCGGCTTGTGCCGGAAGCGGTGGCTTCCTCCGGTTCAGGGCGCTGCCATCTGCGCGCCACAAAGGCCCGGTTTTGTTCAGCCGTTACTGTTTCACAGCAATTGCTCCTGTTCTTGTGCAGGGGATACAGTGTTTGGTCCTGCATCACAAGATAATCACCGTGGAATCCGCACAGGGAGTGGTCGCAGCGGGAAGGTTGCAGTGAATTTCCGGGAACGAGTGTTCCCGCCTGCTCTTCAATGGCCGCGAGCAGTTCATCCAGCGTGAAGCGACTGCTGTCCGACGGTAAAGACGGGAAACGCCCGAAGTAACTGACAGGCTGAAAGTGAACTCCCCGCACGGCGGGTGAGTGCCCGACGGCAAAACGGATGATATTGCCGATCTCAGCGGTGTTGACATGAGGCACAATCGTGGGAACAAGTGTAACGCCCAGATTATATTGCGCACAGTTTTCAATTGCCTGCTTTTTGATACTGAATAATGACCGCCCGCGCAGGGTGCGGTAAATGTTGTCATCAGTCCCGTCAAACTGCATGAAAACAAATGACAGCCCTGCGGCGGCAAGGTCCCGGACATATTCCCTGTCCCCGGCAAGCCGGATACCGTTTGTATTCAACTGGACATACCGGCAGCCCGCCTCTTTGGCGGCGGCCACAATCCGGGGCAGGTCGTCCCGTACGGTAGGTTCGCCGCCGCTTAACTGGACAAGAGTTTTGCCGGGATCGGCAAGATCATGCAGGTGGCGGCGCACAGTGGCAAAAGGTATGTCTTCACCGTTTCCGCCCCCGGCAAAACAAAAAGCACAATTAAGATTACAGCGTTTTGTTACTTCCAGCAGGACACAGCAGGAGCCCTGCCGGTGTTCCGGGCACAAACCGCACGCGTGGGGACAGTTTTCATTTTCTCCCTCCGCTATCTCGGGCAGGTTGCCGCGCCATGCGTCCAGATCACGCAGCCCGCGCCAGATAACGGCGGAAAATTGCCCGTGCTGCGGGCAGGTTTTCTCCAGGCAAACAGTTTTACCGTAGGCGGCATGGACCGCAGGAATACGTTTCAGGCAGACAGGACAGACACTATAGGTCCTTCTGATGATTGTGCGCATGAGCCATTACCCCTTCGCCTGCCTGGTGCCGCCGGACCGCTGCGGGTAGTAGGGGCAGCTGTTTTTAATGCACATTTCATTGGCGGGATACTGGCCGCAAACATAGCTGTTTGTTTTGCCTGCGGGAAAACAGTGAAAGTGTTCTCTTGCCGTCTCCACGGCAAGCATGGCCTCCCTTTTGCAGCATCTCGGACCGCCCATGCGGCTCACGGCCTGCAAAGCAAGCGCGGTCATCCGGTTTGCTTCTCCCCTTGCCCCGGTAGAATATGGTGTTGTCCTGTTTATGACTGAAGAGGCAATACCCACGCCAATGCAGGCACCGCAGGCACCGTGCGTCCCACAGATGCCGCCGAAAACTGCTTTGCCCCTGGTGATGGCCTCCCTAACGGCGGCTTCATCTTTGTGCCCGGTGCTGTTCCCGTAAGCGGTTACCAGGACAGCCGGGACAATACTGTGATATTCCGGTCCGTGCATCTGCAGGTTTGGCAGTTTAAAGATCTCTACCAGCAAGGCCAGCGGGTCGGTAAGATCACTCTGCAAACAGGCAAGCAGAAGAAGGTCAAGAATGTCTTTACGGTGGCAGTCATCGCAGACATAATGCCCCTCCGGGCAAAACATATGGGTGATTTTTTCTTTGCCGCAATAGAAGCATTTGGCGCGCAGCGGCTTGTCCGGAGTGCAAAACAATTCACGGCCGCAAACCATACAGCCGGAAAGATTATCACTGCCGGTACAGCAACAACTCATGTCGCTCATCTGATGTCTCTCCTCTCTCTGCTTCCGTTTTTCCCAGGGTAAAACCGTTTCTGCACTGTTAGCAAAGCGCCTGCACACCGCGGCTTTTTATTTGTCTTCCAGTTGTTCCTCAACCTCGGCAATCCTGCCTTCAGCCAGCTCTTTACTGATATAAACCCGTCCACAGCCCGGGCAGGCGGGCACTTCATGGGAAAAGGTATGCCCGAGGTAGGTGAATACTACCTTCTTCAGCGCCAGCTCCCGTGAGCATTTTCCGCATCTCCATTTTCTTTCTTTGCCGGTCATGCCAATTACCCCTCCTCTCTGATACGGATGCGGTGGTAATAAGCGCTGTGGACCCGGTAAGTTTTAGGTCCCACTTCTTGATACTGTACCCAGTATGTGATAACGGGTTTTACCATACTGGCCAGGCACATACCGTCGCTGTCATCGGAAAATTTGTTACCGGTAGTTTCCGCCAGCCAGATTGCTTCTTTAAGGTCACCGGCGGAGATGAGTTTCTGCTCCATTTCTTTTTGCGTTTCCTCAGCGATGAGCAATACCAGATCGTCCCATGCATGTTTCCCGGGTGTAAAATCCACACCTTCAATCCCGGCCATCAGTTTCTTTTTCACCTCCAGACTGTTGTCCCGCTTTTCCTGCAGGGTGGGCAGCTTATCGTTTTTCCCTGTGGCAAAAACCATGTCCAAAACATGGACGGCTTCTTTTTCCCGGAGAGAGAAAACTTCCCGGCAGTTGACGCAATAAACAACATACGGTTTTTCACTTGCCGTTGCCCTGTTATGCGTGATTTCGTCGTAAAGCGAAGGATTGGCCACACGTATATGACCGCCATAACCGCAGCAGCGGTTTGGCTCTTTTAATTCTTCCACAGTAATGCCCGCTTTTTCCGCCAGTTTCCGGACACCCTGCTGCATCCCTTCTTCACCTCTTGCATTGCAGGGGTCAAAGATTGCCGCTTCCGCAAAGGGCCGGACCGGGACAATACTGTCATCTTTGGCCAGCAGTTCATACAGGGAAATTCTCCCGATTTCAGGCAGAAGTTGCTTAAACAGGCTTTCACAGGTGGCACAGGCAAAAACCAGGACGGGTTTGCCCAGCTGCTCCCACCCCTGTCTCAGCCTTTGCAGGTTCTCCTCCATGCGTTTGTCATCACCCGCCCAGTAGGCGGGTGCGCCGCAGCAGGCAAGCATTATGCCGGCAGCATACTTTTGCTCCAGGTAGGCGTAAGCTTTCAGCACATATTCAGGGTTGGCCGCACCCAGCTGGCAGCCGGGGGAAAAGGCATATTCACAGCTGTTTTTGCCCCCGGGGGCGGCGGCATAGGAGCCTTCCGAGGCGGCAAAATCCATTTCCCGCAGCCAAAAATCATGCAGGGCGGCCGGGTGGACGCCCGCATTCATCCGCACGCGCCGTGACAAGTGCAGCAGTGAGCCAATGTCCACATTTTCCGGGCAAATTGACTTGCAGTGACCGCACATATTGCAGGAATAAGTCTGCCTTGTCAGCGACCGGGTGGAAAAAGGCGGATTGACCTGGGTGTCGGCAAAAACTTCCGCTGCAATTATTTTGGGAGTTTTCTTGAAACGTTTCAGCATTTCACAGGATGCCATGCATTTGTCACAATCACATAACAGGCAGCGCGCCGCTTCCTGTTTTGCTTCCTCTGCAGTATAACCGTCCGGCGATGAGGCCGTCACCAGCGTCATGGAAACGGCGCCTTCATGGTCCAGATAACGTCCGCAGTAATTTTTGTCATACATTTCATGACTGAGGGCGGCCCTGCCCGTCTGGAGATAACCTTCAATGATTTTGGACACAAGAGTACCCTGGGCAATACCCTCCATCAGCGTTGCTCCGGTCAGCATCCCGCCCAAAAATACCTTGTTTTCCGTGGTGGTAAACAGTTCGGCATTCCAGCCGTCCAGCAGGCCGAAAGCTTCCCCGCCCGCACCGGTGGCGACATACACCGCATCGTACTCTGCAAGTTCCGCCAGGGAAATTATTTCGGTATGATAGCAGAAATCCACTTTGACGGCGGAAAACTGCAGTTTAAACTCCTCGTCAAATTCGGCAAAACGGGGATGAGCGCGCAGCACGCCCCCCCAGGTGCTTTCTTTTTCAAATACGGTAACATTAAATCGCTTTTGTGCCAGGTTCAGGGCGCAGGAGAGACCGGCAACGCCGGCTCCGACAACGGCAATGCGTTCCGTTTTCGGCGGGATGGCATAGGACTGTGGTTTTCTGTTCTTGACATAGCGTACGCAGGCGGCTTCCACATCACGCATGGCCACCGCCTCGTCACCGAGCAGCGTGCGCTGGCAACGTTTCCGGCAAGGCTGGTCGCAAAGCGCACTGACAATAACAGGAAACAATGTTGCTTCACGCAGCTTTTTATAAGCTCCCGCCCATTTGCCCGCGGCTGCTCTTTCCATAAAGGAGCGGACGTCCAGGTGGAAAGGGCAGGCGTATGAGCAGGAAGCAGGTTCCCCGTGAAAACATTTTGCCGTATATGCAGTTGCTTCTTCAAGCTTCATTCTTTATCGCTCCTTTCCGTTTCCGGCTCTTGGCAGGAATGTATCCCGCCCAAACAGATGCCTTATGTTTAATTATACATAAGAGCAGGCTGTAAGGACAGTGCAAAATTTTCAGCCCCCGCCCCTGTACCTTCCGTATCCCCCGGCGGGACCTGTCTTGCGAACAAAAAAGGCTGCGCAAGAACCTTTGCAGGCTCCTGCGCAGCCTTTGGCGTTACAACATTTTGCCCAAAATTATTTGGCGTTGGCCGCCGCTTCTTCAACGGCAGCCAGGTAGTCTGTCACAGTAACGGTTACCTTTGCTGTCAGGTCGGCATCAGCCGGTTTGCCTCCGTCCAGCGCCATGGCGGTAATCTCGTTGACAGTTTTGCCAGTCATCCATTTTTCCAGCTCGGCGATCTGCTCGAACCACTCTTTTTCAATGGTGGAAACTCTCTTCATGCCATACTCGTCGCCTTTTTCCACCTTGGTCTTCAGAACGGCAGTTTTATCGGAAGTAACTTTTCCGTCTTTGTCGAAGTTGACAACGATCTGGGCCGTGTCAATGATGACACCTGCCACTTTGCCGTCAGCAGTGAAGGCGGTGGCTGCAACAACCGTATCAACCTGGGCGGTGGGCAGCACTTCTGACTTATCCCCTTCAGCCGGCGCATAATCTTTCGATTTGGCAATGGAAATGGTATGGCCAAGGCCCAGTTTGTCGGCGGGTTCAATGTCAACGGCGTTATTCCAGGCCTTTTCCACCGCGGCAAGGTAATCGGTTACGGTAATGGTCACTTTGGAGGTGAGGTCGGCAACGGCAACCTTTCCTTCATTCAGTTCCATGGCTTTAACCTCGGCCACAGTCTTCCCGACCATCCATTGTTCCAGCTCGGCTATCTGCTCGTCCCACTCCTTGCCGATGGAGGAAACTCTTTTCATGCCATATTCTTCGCCTTTTTCCACCTTGGTTTTTAAGACGTCATCCCTGTTTGTCACTTTCAATCCGGCATCGAATTTCACTGCTGTCTGGGCGGTATCAATGGTAACGGCGACTATTTTTCCATCCTTGTCAAAGGTCACAGCCGCTATAACTGTATCAACCTGGCCGACAGGCAGGACTTCCGCATTATCGCCTTCCGCCGGCGCATAATCTTTCGACTTGGCAATGGAATTTACTATTCCCAGGCCCAGTTTGACGGCTCCCGTTTCTTCTGCGGCAGGTGGTGTGTCGTTGCCGCTGTTGGCGTTGTTATTGTTGCCATTGTCGGTATTGTCGCTGTTTTTGTTGCCGTTGCAGCCTGCTACCAACACGGCACATAATACCAACACCAGTAACAATGAGACAAACTTCTTCATTTTCCTACACTTTCCCCTCTCTCAGGTGTTATTTATGTATAGGCTTGTCCTATACCGTAGTTTATCATAGCATAAAGTGAATGTGTTAACAATAACCATTTTTACAAATTATTATGTTAAATTATTCACAATCATTTCTATCGTATTAGTATGTGATTTCACGAACTACCACAAATAAAAAAGCGGGAACCTCCCGCCTATAAATTGGTAGCTCCCGCACTTTTCAGGATTTTCTTCATTCCCGGAGTCGTTCTTATCGTCCCGTCCGGCATGACCCAAATGGCCTCCACCCCGGGCACACTTCCGGCCAGGACCAGCGCTTCCTCATAAGGCAGCAAAAAGAGCGCTGTGGAAAGGAAGTCGGCCACCCCCGAATCATCAGCCACCACGGTCACTGCATGATAATATGCACCCGGCATCAATGTATCCGGGTCAATCAGATGGTGGTATTTCTTACCGTCCACATAATAATAACGCTGGTAGTCGCCGCTGCTGACAACTGACGCATTCTCCACGTAAACAACATCAAGCACTCCCTGGTTGGAAACAATGGAACTACCCGGGTCCTGAATACCAATATTCCAGCGCTTCCTTTTGCCGTCCAGCGGCCTGCCGATGGTCCGGATATTGCCGCCGGCACTGATCACGCCGGATGTCAGGCCGTCCGCCTGCAGTTCCCGGGCCACAAGTTCAGTGGCGTAGCCCTTGGCTATTGCTCCCACATCCAGGCTCATCTCCGGGTCGGCAAGATAAACGGTATTCTGCTCTTCATCAATGATGACCTGATTAATGTCGGTATGTGCGGCGGCCTTTTGCAGCAATTCCATGGGCGGAAGTTTGGCATTTTCCGGGAAATCAATGCCCTCAATCCGGTAGTCATGCCAGATCTTCAGTACAGCGCCCATGGCGATATTTGTCTGCTTGGCAGTATTATGCCACTCCTTGGCAAAGAGCAGCAAATCAATAATCTCCCGGTCCACTTTCACCGGTGCTTTGCCGGCATTGTCATTAATGGTTTTCAGGTTGTTGATACCGTCATAATTATGGTAAATATCATACAGCCTGTGCAGTGCGAGGAAGCGCTCGCCGGCATAGGCAAAATAGCGTTCAAACTCCTCTTCCGTTTCCGTATAGGCCACCAGCTGAATCATGGTATCGAACGCATGAAAGATGGTATCTGCATACCTGTTGTATTTGTTTTTCACCCTGCAGCCGCCAAGCAGCGGCAGGCAGATGGCAATACATAAAATAATTGCCGTCACTCTTGTTTTCACAAGCATCACCTTTTCTATTATAACAAATACTTGCTGCCAGTGATATTAGTTATTTCTAGCAGAACGTCCGCACCAAAAACACTCCCCCGCTGTGCGCGGGGGAGTGTATTGGCACTATGTGGGTTTACACTTATTTTGCGTTTTGATAGGATTCGGCTACCGCAGCCAGATAACCTTCCACGGTAATGGTGACCAGTGAGGTAAGTTCCGGAACATCGGGAACCGCGGTATGGGAAGCGTCACGCTCTTTTACTTTCAAGCCG
>DUUE01000398.1 GCA_012841735.1 Bacillota bacterium
AACGGACATTACCGCCCACAACCTCCCCGCAGCAGGGAGTACTCTCTAACATTTCAGTTATTTTATGTTTAAAAGTAAAATGGCCTCTAGGTTTTGCTTCCTAAAGGCCATTTTTGTCTACAGTCTGGGCAGAATCAAATACTCTTAAGTATTTGATTCTGCCATAAATGCAGACATTTAATCTTTTCCGCATGAATAATTTTTTCTTTATAACAGGAGGTATTCAGTGAATAATTATATTTATAAATGCATGGATCCGAGAGGAGATTCTCCTGATATTGAATTAATCCCACCTGTGAAAAGGTTGGATGATTTGCATAATAAAACAATCTATTTTATTGATATTTTAAAAAGAAATTCAGATGTCTTAACAAAGAATATGATTGCGCTTTTCAAAAAACAATATCCACAATCTAATTTTATCTACTATCCTAAAACTTGTGCATATAATAAGCCGGAATCAAATGCATGGTGGAATGAAATTATGGAAAAAGCAGAAGCGGCTGTTGTTTCGGTTGGAGATTGAGGTTCTTGTACAATGTGGAGTATCCACATTCAAAGTAAAATCGAAAAAATGGGTATACCAACAGTTTCCGTTATTACAACCCCGTTTACGCAAATTAGTCAGGCGGCAGCTGAGCTTAATGGGATACCTAACCTGCGGAAAGCTGTAATTCCTCATCCTGTGGCAGACTTAACTGAAGAAGAATTGCAGAATAATATAAGTAAAGTATATGATTCTTTAGTTGCCAGTCTTACATCCCCATTGACAAGCAAGGAATTGGAACGGGGTACAAAAAGAGTTCCCAAGAGAGAAAGATTTGTTTTTGAGGGTAGTTTACAGGAAGTTCAAAATAAGTTTATAGAACTTGGGTTAACTGATGGATTGCCAATAATTCCGCCGACTGAAGATCTTGTTAAGAAAATGTTAGAGCAAACAAATTTACCGCCAAACAAGATTATAGGTAAAATGCCACCTGAAAATTTTGAAGTAACAATTGAAAAAGTAGCGATTAACGGTGTTATGGCGGGTTGCACACCCGAATATATGCCGGTATTACTTGCTTTAGCAGAAGCATTAATGGATCCGGTCCTTGATATGGAAGGGGGAGCCCGCAGCACCAACTCTTTTGGCTTTTGGGGATTTGCAAATGGACCAATAGCAAAAAAAATAGGATTAAATGCAGAAGGAAATGCCCTAGGTCCAGGAAATAGAGCAAATGCTACACTCGGACGTGTGATTAGATTGTTCATAAACAATTTAGGGGGATCTAAAGTAGGAATTAACGATATGTCTTCTGTTGGCAGTCCCCTTAAATATGGATTATTCTTTGCAGAAAATGAGTCAGACAGTCCATGGGAACCGTATCATGTCGAAAAGGGCTTTAATAGGGAGGAAAGTACGGTTACGCTATATAAAAGTTTGGGTTTTAGAACGTCCGGTAGAACTGGTATTGGAGGTATAGATCTCAACAATCTTGTGGGTGTTACTAAAAATATTGAGTGCATGTTTGGTTATAGTCCAAATCGTGGTATGGTAATATTGTTAGATCCTCTTTTGGCCAAGCAATTCTCAGACCAAGGTCTAACAAAGCGTGACATAAAAGAATATATATGGCAATCACTTCACAGAACAGTTCAAGAATGGAAAGCTAGCTATAGTTACACGGTCGATCTAAGAGCAGGTATTTTCCCACAATGGTATGACAATCTTTCACCGGACGTAAAAATACCAATGTTTAAGAGCCCAGAAAATATTGATATCGTAGTTGTTGGCGGTAAGAGAAACCTTGTCTTTCAAGTGTATGAGGGGGGCAGTCCAGTACCAGGGGTCACAAAATCTATTGATAAGTGGAAGGTAACAACCAAAAACAGGCATCATTTCTTTCTAAAGCATTGTCAAGCGTAAATCCCGACAAAGTTAAAGATTTACACTTAATAATATCAAGTATAAATAGGCCTGAACACTTAGATGTCATTACTAAAGGAATTGTTGATAAAATCGATTTTGCCTATGCGGGACCACAAAGTAAACGAGTTGCGCAGATGTTAAAACAGAGAAAAATAAAAATAGGTGGGGTGCATACGTATCTAGAATTGTATGGACGCCTATTTGTTGATCTTATCCCTAGAATCGCATTGATTGCAGCAGATAAAGCAGACATACATGGTAATTTGTTTACAGGACCCAACACCGAAGAAACACCAACATTAGTGGAAGCGACAGCGTTTAGTAATGGTATTGTGATTGCTCAAGTTAATGAATTAGTGGAAGAATTACCAAGGGTAGATATTCCCGGCTCTTGGATTGATCTGATAGTCGTTACTGATGAACCATATGCAATTGAGGCGCTGTTTACTAGGGATCCGCAAAAAATTACAGCAACACAAATTTTAATGGCTATGATGGTAATTAAAGGGGTTTATGCGCGTCATGGCGTTGTTTCTCTTAACCATGGTGTTGGTTACAATACTGCAGCCATAGAATTATTGTTGCCAACTTACGGTGAGTCATTGGGATTAAAGGGTAAAATATGCAAGCACTGGGTTGTTAATCCTCACCCCACACTGATTCCTGCAATTGAAAGCGGTTGGATAGAAAGCATATATAGTTTTGGTGGAGAAGCTGGAATGGAGAAGTATGTAGCTTCACGATCCGACATATTTTTTACAGGACATGATTCCAGTCTGCGTTCAAATCGAACATTAGCACAAATCGCCGGCCAGTACGCAGTTGATTTATTTATTGGTTCTACTCTTCAAATGGACAGAAATGCAAATTCTTCTGCCATTATAGACACCAGATGGACAGGTTTTGGGGGAGCTCCGAATATGGGACATAATCCTGGAGGACGTCGCCATGCAAGCTCTGCCTGGCTTGATTTGTCTTATTACTGTGAAGATATTAAAAAAGGACGAAAACTGGTTGTTCAGGTTTTAGAAACATTCTGGGACGGCAAACCTAACTTTTTGGAGAAACTAGATGCCGTAAAAATGGCGAATGAAGTAGGACTTGAATCAATGCCCGTAATGATATATGGTAATGATGTGACTCATGTGGTTACAGAACAGGGTATTGCCTATTTATATAAGGCAACAAGTATTGAGGAAAGACGCCAAGCGCTAGCTGCAGTAGCAGTTGGAACCCCAATCGCTACAAATCAAACGTCACAAACCAGAGAAGAACTACGTCGCAAGGGCATGGTTGCTTATCCAGAAGATTTGCAAATTGATGTTTCAGACGCAAAACGTTCTCTTTTAGCTGCCCAGAGCATTGAAGATTTGGTAAAATGGTCTGGTGGATTATATCAACCTCCATCTAAATTTGTAAGCAAAAAGTAAATAAATTAAAAAAAATATGGTTTACACAAGCCGACAGATAAACACATTAACAAACCGCTAAGTAAGCATTAATGCTTAAATTAGCGGTTTGTCTATACTCTTTTTCACACTAAATAATTAGATTTTCTATACATTAATATAATTGTTTTAAAGCGATTTTACATTTGGACACGGTTTCTTCCAGCTCTTTGGCCGCCTGTTCGAAAGAATTTTTGGCCGTGTTATTGGCAACCTGTTTGGCTGCCACGCGTAAACCTGCCGCAGAACTTTCACATTTCTGAATGGACTCTTCCACCAGCTGACGGTAGTCGGACATAAAATCACCTCGCTTGTTTATCCTGGCAGTAGTATTTGCTTTTCAGGCCAGTTTATTCCCTTCCGCTGCAAGGGGTAGTCCCGCATAATAATCGATGAGGGGAGGGAGCGAGGGCTCAAATGTTTCGGCAAAAGTACCCGCCAGCTTGTTGATCTCCAGAAAACGGGGAACGCCGTCCTGCGGAACTATAAAGTCTACGGAAAAAATAACACGTCCCGCAAGGAAGGCAAGGCAGCCGGCAAAATCGTCAAAAGCAGTTATACTGTCTATTGTACCGGATGAAACTTGCGGCTGCCCGATAAATTCTCCCAGAGTCACTACTTTTTTCTGCTGCAGCAATGCATGGTTGCAGCGGTGTATAAATCTCTGGCAATACCTGCCGTAAGGGACTGGCACTTTGCCCGGACAGGCCAGAAAGTGCATTTTATGGACTACATGGTCCGCATAAGCGGCATAAGGGTCACAGGCAAAAACAAACTCACTGCAGATCAATTCCTCACCGGCCGGCAGACGCGCAAGCAATGAGGGCAGTTTTTCCTGCAGGTATTCCTGTTGCCAGACAGTATAAGGGGTGCCGTCCCGGTTGCGTCCGGCCGCGCCGTATGCAGACTTCACCAGCCAGACCGGACGCCCGGCGGCAGGAAGCCGCGGTATACTGTTTTTGGTATAGCTTTGTTGCAGCGGCAGAAAACGCGCCCCGCCCGACGCCTGCAAAGCTTTGGCCTGGCAGGTTTTGGCGGCATAAGTGACGGGCAGGTAACCCAACACGGTAAGCCCATTTTCCTGCCAGGCGGAAAATAAAGGCTCCGGCAGACTGCAAAACTGGGTATCAATGATTTCGGCAGCAATTGTTTTCTCCAGCAGGCTTGCCGGACATAAAAAAACCTCGGCACCCTGCCGGCGGTAAATTTCAACCATTCCATTCACAGCTTTTGCTTTGCAGCCGAAAAGGTACCAAGCGGGATAAACGGAATTCCCGTCCCGGTACCTTTGCTCACGGAAACGCAATGTTTCCTGCGGCGACAACTGGCGGCCGGCCGACACAAGACCCAAGGCGGCAGCCAGCATCTCATCCGCAACAGCAATACATAATCTGGGCACAAAGATCACCTGTTATAGTTCCGGACAAGCCGCTCCCAGTACCGGCGGAACAGGGAATCATGCTTTGGGCCTGCCGGCTCATACGGGGGATTCAGGGCTTCCATGGATGACATTTCTTCGGCAATTTCCACATCGGGGAATTCTTTTTCCTGCCACGGTTCCGGTATAAAAGCCATCTGGAGACACCTCCTCGGTGTTAACTGCTTTTCACACTTTAGTATCTGCAGCAAGGCAAAAATGTTACACATTAAACTTTGCCAGGGATGGCAAAAATAAAAATATTGTTTGCCAAAGGAGCATGATCTGCGAGCACAAAAAACAAGGGAGGGAGAAAAATGCAGGTAACAGTTTTAGGCTGTTTTGGTCCGTACCCGCCGGCCGGAGGCTGTTGTTCCGGCTATCTGGTGTGGGGAAAAGAGGCGGCAGTTCTGCTTGATTGTGGCAACGGGGTGCTGTCACGCCTGCGATATTACCTGGAACCATGGGAAGTGACCGCCGTTGTTCTCAGCCACCTGCACAATGACCATACAGGTGACCTGCCGGTACTCCGGTACGCCAGACAGTTTAACCGGCAGCACCGGGTCGAAACACTGTCCGTATTTGCCCCGGCCGGGCCGAAAGATGAATTTGACCGCCTTTTTTCCAGTGAATACCTGCGGGCACAGCCCGTGCAGGCGGGGGAAACACTGCAGATTGGAGATCTGGAGTTTGCTTTTGCCCAAGCCGTCCATTCTGTTCCCTCCCATATTATTACCGTAAAGCAAGGCAGGAAAAAATTTGTTTATTCCGGGGACACTGAAAACTGCCCGCAGCTGGTTGCAGCCGCAGCCGGGGCAGACCTCTTTCTCTGTGAAGCCAATTATCTGCGCAGCGACCTGGAAGGAGGCGCCAACAATCACCTGGCAGCTTTCCAGGCGGCGGAAGCGGCACGTGCTGCGGGGGTAAAGCGGCTTGTCCTGACTCATCACCATCCGGACAGGAGCCAAAAAGAAGCTTTGCGCGAAGCGGCGGCAGTTTTTCCCCGTACGGAACTTGCCCTGATGGGCAGCAGCTATCAATTGTAATATTCCGGTAAGATGAGGCAGGTGAATTTTGTTTACAATAATGGCAGTGGAATTTTTGTGGAAAGGAGAGACCGCTTGTGGAATTAAATTTTTCCAGTATTATCTGGCTGTTGTTTTTGTTTTCACTTTTGCTGCCGTCTATCCGGCAAAGCAGGCTGGTTATGACACGCATCCGCCTGATACGCAACCTGGAAGAGAAAAGGGGTTCCCGTGTCATTACCCTGGTGCACCGCCAGGAATCCATTTCCTTCCTGGGCATCCCCCTCAGCCGTTATATTAATATTGAAGATTCAGAGCAGGTTCTGCGGGCTATCCGCATGACGCCGCGCGAGATGCCCATTGATATAATACTGCATACACCGGGAGGACTGGTGCTGGCATCCGAGCAAATTGCTTATGCCCTCAAAAACCACCCGGCTAAAGTCACAGTTTTTGTGCCGCACTATGCCATGTCCGGCGGCACACTGATTGCCTTGGCTGCCGATGAGATTGTCATGGATGCCAACGCGGTGCTGGGCCCGGTAGACCCACAGGTAGGGCAGTTTCCTGCCGTGTCTGTTCTGCGGGCAGTGGCAAAAAAAGACCCCAACAAAGTGGATGATGAAACGCTGATCCTGGCCGATGTGGCGGAGAAAGCCATCAGGCAGGTTAAAAATACCGTAGTTTCCATTTTACAGGACCGTCTGGGCGGGGAGAAGGCGGAAGAAATTGCCGCCATGCTCACTGAAGGGCAGTGGACACATGATTACCCGCTGACATGTGACAGACTGGCGGAAATGGGCCTGCCGGCCTGCGGAGCGTTGCCGCGGGAAATTTACGCCCTGATGGACCAGTTCCCGCAGCCCATGAGGACACGGCCTTCCGTGGAATTTATACCTGTCCCGTACGGTGACAAGCAGAAAAGGTCTGCCTGAGATAAAAAGCTGCCTGCAACAGTTTGCGGGCAGCTTTTTTCAGTCATGTTTCTCAAACTATAAATTGTCACTGCCGGCAGGTTTCAGCAGCTGCAGCAGTTTGTCCACAGTATCCTGCGGTGTGGCCGCGGGAAGCAAAAACTGCCTGTCCTGGTGGTAAAGAAGCAGAGTGGAAGCATCCTCCGGCGGTACGTCACCGGCGACTACTGTTGTACCGCGCGCGGCGGCTTCATTTAGGCCGGGCATTTCAGGAAAGGCCAGCAAGGCTTGAAGCTGCGGGTGCCTGCGCCTGATGGACAGCAATGTTTCTGCCAACTCCGCAGGTTTTCCCCAGGCTGTTTCCGGGAGGGGCACTTCTTGTGCGGCTGCTGCCGGCAGGTTAAGAGCGGCTACATCGGCGGGGGTTTCCGCTTCCTCTCTGCAGTAAAGGAGTATAAACCGGGCGTTTGCAGGCAGTTCAACCGGCACATTACTTTGTCTCAGCATGTCAGCCGCCGCAGAGAGAGCCCTGGGAATACGCACACTTTCCGCATCATACCAGAGTTCGGCCATGGGGTTGGTGGGGCCGTAGCC
>DUUE01000016.1 GCA_012841735.1 Bacillota bacterium
ATGGCCTGGGGCGCGTCGGCATACTGCAGCAGCCCTGCAGCCTGCCGGAGTTTTGCGCGTTCATCAAGGACCGCTTGCAGATACCTTTCCTGCGGGTTGCCGGCAACACAGACCGCCCGGTACGCAAAGTGGCCGTCTGCGGCGGCGCCGGCAGTGAACTGCTGCAGGCAGCAGCTTTTGCCGGTGCCGATGTCCTGGTAACAAGTGACGTTAAGTTCCATGAAGCCCAGGAAGCCTGGACAACAGGGGTAGCCGTAATTGATGCCGGCCATGACGCAACGGAGCGTGTCATTGTCCCTGTAGTACGTGACTGGCTTCATACACAACTGCAAACGGCCGGTTATGATGTGAAAGTATTTGCCTCTACTGTTGAAACATCACCCTGGCAGGCATTTTAAGACAGGTATTACACCTGTCTTTTTGCTTGCCCGCATTATGCCAAAAGGGTGAACCCTGCCGGCAGGTGCCTGGGGAAAAAGGAGGAGACCAATGACTGAACTGCAAAATTTATACCGCCTGCAACAGGCGGATTTGCAGGTGGAGCAGCTGCAGAAAGAATTAAAGTCGCTGCCTGTAATTGCCGCCTTTCAGCAACTGCAAAATGAGGCTGTTGCTGCCAAAAAGGCGGTAACGGAAGCGGAAAACAGGCTCAAGGACTGCAAAAAAAAGATCAGGCGCCTGGAGTTTGACCTGCAGCAGGTTGAAGCTGAACAGAAGAATATCCAGGCGGAGCTGTATGGCGGCGGCCATAAAGCAAAAGAACTGGCTTCCCTGGAGAAGAAAGCCGGTACACTTAAGCGTGAACAGGCAGGACTGGAAGAAAAGCTACTGGCGGCCATGGATACAAAAGAAGCGCTGGAACAGGAGCTGCCTGAAGTCCGGAAAAAGTATAAAAAGCTTTATGGCAAATTGCTTGCCCTGCAAAAAAGCGGCAATGCAGAAATCCATGAACTTAAAAGCCGCCTTGCCCGCTTGCAGGAGGAGCAGGAGACCCTGAAAGCGCAAATCAGTGAAACTTTACTTGCCGAATACCGGAAGCGCCGGGCGCAATACAGGGGGAAACCGCTGGCTTATATAGAAAATGATATTTGCTGCGGCTGCCGGGTTGTCATTTCTTTCACTGTCAAACGCAGCCTGCAGCAATCCCCGGATAATACTTACTGTGAAAACTGCGGCCGCCTGCTTGTCCCCCGGGAATAGGCCCGCCAAACTTGAGCAGCAGGCAGGGATGTGTTATACTGTGATTGTTAATAAATAAACGCAGTGAGGTAGAAAATGCGTCACATGTTTTTTAACTGACCAATTGCATAGTACCGGAAGTGCTGTCTGTTACCCAAGGGTAAAATCTGCGCTTCCGGGGTTATGGCAGTTAAAAAACACAGGGTGACAATTTTAGTTTTCTGCCCGGAGATCAGGCTGTAGAAAACACCTGGTGTGTTTTGCTGCAGTTTTTATTTGCCTGTTTGCGGCTGTCATTTCCCCGGGAGCTGCATGTCTGGAGATGAGAAAATGTTGCTGGAGTTTAACGGACTTGCCAAAAGTTACAACGGTAAAACTGTTTTCAGCAATGCCGGCGGCATTATTTATCGTGGGGACCGTATCGGCCTTATCGGCGCCAACGGCTGCGGCAAAACAACACTGCTCAATATTCTGACCGGCAGGGAGTCGCCGGATGCAGGCCGGATCGGCAAACCCTCTTCTCCTTTTTTCTACCTGGAACAAATTCCCCGTGTTAACGGCAACAATACCGTTTTGGCAGAAATCCTGCAGTATGCGGAAAAGGAATTTTACAATACACCGCCGTCCGTCCTTGACAGCATGGCAAAAAAAGCGCTGTCCCGGACAGGTCTTGCAGAATCACTTTTTGCTCAGGTCACAAATTCGCTGAGCGGCGGTGAGAAAACAAAACTGGCATTGGCCAAAGCGCATCTTAGCAGCTGTGAACTGATGATCCTGGATGAACCGACCAACCACCTGGATACAGACGGCCTGGAGTGGCTGGAGGATTTTCTTTTAACGGGCAGCAAAACACTGCTTTTAGTATCCCATGACCGTTTTTTCCTGGACAGGGTGGTGACAAAAATCTGGGAAATGACTCCCCGGGGGATAACCTGTTATGAGGGAAACTATACTGCCTACAGGCAGCAAAAGCAGAACGAGGAGGCATACTCCCGCAAAGAATATGAAAAACAGCAGCGCGCCATCAAACACCTGCAGGAAGTCATCACGAGACAAAACGACCGTTACCGCAGCGCTCACAAAGCAGCAGGACAGCATGATTTTTACCGGGCCAAAGCGAAAAAACAGGCCAAAGTTATGAAAGCAAAAGCCAGTGAACTGGCCAGGCTGGAAAAAGAAAAAAGAGAAAAGCCCAAACATCCTGTCTCGCCCGCATATGAGATTATAAACAACTGGTATACCGCGGCCAAAATGCCGGCCATTATCGCCCATGCCGACAGCCTCGGCAAATTCTACGGCGGCAAAAGCATTTTCCGGGAGATAAGCTTTTCCCTGCGCCGCCAGGACAAGGCAGCTGTCATTGGTCCCAACGGTTCCGGCAAAACCACGCTGCTGCGCATTATTGCGCAAAAAGACCGGGATTACGAGGGAAGTTTGCGCGTAAGCCCCGCCGTCAAAATCGGCTATTTTTCCCAGGAACTGGACCATTTGCATGATCAGGCCTCTATCCTGGAAGAAGTGCTGACTACAGGTGCGCCGGCCAAAGACGCCCGCCTGCTCTTGGCCTGCCTGCTTTTCCGCGGGGATGATGTCCACAAAAAAATTGCCCGGCTAAGCATGGGCGAAAAAGGACGTGTTGCTTTTGCCAGGCTGATATTGTCCGGAGCAACCTTCCTGGTCCTGGATGAACCAACAAACCATATGGATGTGTTGTCCCGGGAAAGTATTGAAGATGTCCTGGCTGCTTTTGCCGGCCCCGTGCTTTTTGTTTCACATGACAGGTATTTTATCCGCTCACTGGCCAACCGTATTTTTTATCTTGCAGCCGGGCAACTGCAACAGTATGACGGCGGCTATGACGCTTACCTGTCCCTGCACCGCAGGCGACGGGAGACTTCCGGCGTAAAAGACGGCCAGGAACTGGCCGATGAAATCCGCCGTCTGGAAAATGAACTTGCCTTTCTTGGCGGCCGCCTGGACAGCATCACAGACGAAAATGAAAAAGCGGCAGCAACGGCAGAATTCCTGGCAGTTGCCAGGAAATTAAATGAGTATAAAGCGCGCCTCGGGAGCAGCTGACTGCCGCCTCCGCCAGGCACGCAGTGCAACTGCGCAAACCAGCTATTTCCTTTGACATTACCGCAAATCGGTGTTATACTTTTAATCCGGGTTAAATCTGCAAAGCAGGACGGATAGCTGCGGGGAGAAGATCCCTGAGGAAAGTCCGAGCTCCGCAGGGCAGGGTGCTGGGTAACGCCCAGTGAGGGTGACCTCAAGGAAAGTGCCACAGAAATATACCGCCTGCCGGACGCAGGTCCGGTCAGGTAAGGGTGAAATGGTGCGGTAAGAGCGCACCAGCGGTCAGGCGACTGGCCGGCTAGGTAAACCCCACCCGGAGCAAGACCAAATAGGGGAGAGTTGACGCTGCCC
>DUUE01000330.1 GCA_012841735.1 Bacillota bacterium
CCACCACCCGCTCGCTCCACTGTGCACCGGTCTTGAACCAGAGGAGCGGCTTGATGGCGCTTGGATAGGGAACGGCTGTGACTTCGTCCTTGTGACCGGGGTTCAGCCAGCATTCCGCCAGTTTTCCCGGCATAGTTTCGCCCCATCGCGCAGCAACCCCGGCAAGGGTTCCCCTGGCGGACTCTTCATTTCCTTCCACGGCCTCAAGCGCCGCCCGCATCAGCAGGAGCGGCAGGGTCTCGCCGTCAATGGCGATGGCCTGATCCAGGAATGTACGGACATTAACATAATCGCCCGACTTGAAGAGCTCGGCGCTCTTCAGGGCATGGTGGTATCCCGTGGCCGGTATATCAAGTTCGGGCAGCCGCCTTTGCCCGGCAAAATCAAAGGCGTAAAAGCTTCCCTGGCAGCCGGGCACCCGGGTATCGCTTACCCAGACGCGCTTCTCCGCCGCCTTCATGATCATGGAAAAAGAGGTGATGTCGCGGCAGATGGTGGCGCGGGGCGAGATGTTGGGGTGCACAAATCCCTCCGCCTCGCGCGGGTAGGGATCGCGCAGGAAAGATGCCGCCGCGGGCGCATCCAGCTTCCCGCGGTGTTTCTCGAAAAGTTCGGCATAAGCAGTGAAACGCGGGAACCTCTGCCATTCCTCTTCTTTCGGGTGCTCGCGCCAGTTGCCGCGCTGATCGTAGCACGCCAGTTCCTCGGAGCGGAAGCAATTGGTGGACCAGACGGCGCCGCCCTCCATGGGGCGCCGCGCATGCAGCGTCCCCGCCGTCTCAAGGGCGATAGCGCTGTTCTCGGCAGCGCTGCCAATTATGATAATGTCGCCAAAAGGCCTGGGCAATCCCTTAAGGGCTATGTCCACCGCCTCGTCAATGCTTCTCGCGTTCTGAAGGATTTTTCTCAGGGTGATGATAAAGGGCACCGCCTTGCCCTTGATGTCCTTAAACAGCTCACCGGTGTTCAGGTGCGTATCATCCCAGGCCACGGAAATTCCGGCATCATTGAGACCGGCATTGGCTCCCACAGAGCCGATGGTGTTTACCGTCATGAAGGGAAGCCCCTCCGAGGGGCGGTAGAATATTGCCGCCAGGTACGGCTGGATGATGGCGTGTTCGGGTTCCATGAGGTCGTAGTTGTAGCCGTGGATAATCGATCCATCCGGGGTATATGGCGATATCGCCGCGAACTCCGAGCAGCCCGAGGTAAGGAGCATCTCCCAAATGGACGTTGCCACCAGCACCTCCACGGGGTGAACGCCGGCTCCATCGGCAACGCCTTTCATCTCCTCGCGAAGATCTTCCGGTATGGTCTTCCAGTACGCCGAGGCATAGTAAAACAGAGCCGGGCGCGCCAGAAACCTGGGGATGGGGACAAGGGTTTCTACATAGGCATAGGCCTCGGCGCGAAACTGCCGGATGAGCTCACGAGCCAGCACCCCGTGCTGGTAGCCCATCTCGTAGGGCGTCCCGCTGAGATAAAGGGCATGAAGCCCGCCCACTTTTTCTATGCGGGCGCGGGACATCACCCGAAGGTGCTCTTTTTCGGGCAGCCGTCGCGGACGCGCCGGATAAAATGCACGCAGCGCATCAGTGAACTTGCCTGGCATCTAAATACCTCCGATATTATATAGCCATAATTTAAAAAATTGGATTGACGTCTTGTTGTTTACAGTTATA
>DUUE01000343.1 GCA_012841735.1 Bacillota bacterium
ACCCTGAAACGGTGGGCATGGATGTTGAAGATTACGACTACTTAATTGAAAAACCTTATGACTGCCTGCTTGAGCGTGTTATCCCCCGGCAGTATAAGGCGCTGAACCCGGAGGATCCTGTCAGCATGGCTCTGGCGCTGACAAAAAGCTACATGGGCTATGCTCACGACAACCAGGAGCTGGCACCCGTCTTTGCCGAGCTGGTTGAAAAATACGGCTATTATCCCGGACCGCCTCCCGGTTCCAACGGCTTTACGGCAACTCCTTTTGACTTTTTAGCCGACCAGCTGCGGGGCTTCCGGAATATCAGCATGGATATCCGCAGAATGCCGGAGAAAGTACTGGAAGCCTGTGAAGCCCTCTATCCCATAGTCCTGAAAAGAGGAATGCCGGCCAACCCGTCAAATTACGGGGCGGTGGCCATGCCGCTGCATATGCCCACTTATATGCGGGAAAAAGATTTCGAGAAACTCTATTGGCCCACATTTAAACGCCAGCTGGACGAGTATGCTTCTTATGGTGTCCACGCCAGCATTTTCTGCGAAGACAACTGGATGCGTTATTTGGACTACCTGTATGAACTGCCCACCGACACCATTATCATGTTCGAGTACGGCGATCCCAAACTGATCAAAGAGAAACTGGGCAAAAAACATATTATTGTGGGCATGTTCCCGCTGGTAATGCTGCGGACACACACAAAAGCAGAATGTGTTGATCACTGCAAGCGCATGCTGGATGCCCTGGCGCCGGGCGGCAAATACCGCTTTGCCCTGGATAAAGGCCCCGTCTCCATTAATGATATCAACCTGGAAAATTACATTGCCGTAGCGGAGACTGTCCGTGACTATGGCGTCTACGATAACGCCGGGGAAGTGGCGGGCGAACAGTTTAACAAGGAAGATTACAAAGTGGAGCCTTCCAGACCTTTTGAAAGCAGATACTTTACCACCTGGGAGAAATTCAAGGCCACACATCCCAATGTTGTTACCGATCATGGTAAAGACAAGATTCAGCAGTTTGAAGAAAGGCTGTTCCAATACCTGATGTGGCTCTTGTTATAACAGGCGGGTTCCCGCTATTAAAACCGGTATAGTAAAGCCGTAATCGCAGGCGATTACGGCTTTATTCTTTTCCGTGCCCGGCGGCTGTCTGCAGCAACATGGCAAAATGATGGCAAAAATGTAACCCTTCCTGCTATACTACCGTATACTGTATTGTCTTTACCATCATGCCGACAAGGAGGAATAACAGGTGCACGACAAACCGAAATCCAGCGAAAGCCCCAAATGCCATGACTGCTTTTGTGAATACAACCGTCTGGAGGAAGCCCGTTTCTGGACCCGCATTATGATGGAACATGCCATCTTTATCAAACTCGGGCTGCCGGCAAGCGAACCAAAACTGCGAGCGGAAGCGGAAGATTTCAGGGAAAAATTTGCCAGGCTGCTGGAGAGGCTGGAGCGTGTTGACAAACTGAAAGGCGACCTGTTAAAGGACCTGATCAGGGCGGTGGAAGCTTTTATTGAATACAAAGCTTTCCTGCTGAAACTATTAATCCAGTGCAAAGCCGAACCCGGCAGCAATTACCCGCTGTTGCTGGACCATATCAGAAGGGAAGCGGAGCGCTTTTTGGGCCTGCTTGTGTCCCCCCTGGCCCAGGATCCCCTGACACTTTTAGTGCAGCAGGAAGTCTTCTGGCTGCGGATTATGAAAGAGCATATTGAATTTATTATTCACCTGCTGGATCCGTCGGAAAGGGAGCTGATCGAACAGGCCGAAGCGTTTAGGGTCACCTTTTCCCGCCTGCTGGAAACTGCCCGTGATCTTGAGTCCATGGCTGCAGTCATGCCGCGCAGGTTCAACACTGTAATCCGGTTTACCCAGGAAGTCATCACTCATACCATGCAACTGCGCAACTTTAAAGCGGCGGCTTTCGAGCTGGCCGAGCTGTGCAAGCTGTTGGGCATTGTTTCCACACCACTTTTGCTTGACCACGTCAGGCGCGAAGCAGACAAATTCCTTGATGAGCTGGGTGTACTGCTGCCGGAAGTGAAAAAATGTAACTCCAATTGCTAACAACCGGTACAACTAAGAAAAAGCCGGCCAGGAGAAAAGAGCCGGCTTGATCCGCGGAGAGAAAAGCCTCTGAGTCAGCGTCTCAGAGGCTTTCATCAATCATTCTTAACTTTTTCTGGTTCCCGCTTGCAGTCTGAAGCCGACAATCACCAGAATCAGCCCCAGCAGCAGAAGGTATATTCCCATACTATCTGTCCTGGGCAGTTCGGGCTCCACAATTACGTCTTGCTCGTCATCCTCGCCGCCGGTCTCCGGTGTATCCGGTGGCACAACAAAGTCGCTATCCTGGTATTGGTTTGTAATTACCACATATTCCGCAAATGGGCCGACAGTAACAGTTACAGGCTCTGTCAGGCAGACATAAGCGGAATCCGGAGCAAGCCCCACTTCTTCAATGGTATAGGTGCTGCCAACCTCCAACCCTTCAAGAATAACAGGCTCAGCGGGACTGAAAGCACGCGGTTCTTCCCCGTTAATGCTGACATAAAAGGTTTCTGACCT
>DUUE01000359.1 GCA_012841735.1 Bacillota bacterium
CTCCCCGGCGCAGTCGCGCAGGGCGCCCGCCTCCGCCCGCAGTGGCACCTGTCCGACGGCATAGGCAACAGTATCGCAGGCAAAAAGTTTATTGCCCGCCGCAGCCTCCGGATAATAAGCGGGCAGGGCAAAACGCATGCCGCCGCCAAGTGGCCTGGCCCCGGTAAACTGCCCGACAACCCCGCCGCCGGTAATTTCAACTGCTTTGGTGGCAGGGCTGATGCGAATACCGTACTTTTTGAATTCCAGGCTGAGAGCAAGGCCGTGCAGGTTGTTGCCCCCGTCATTTAACTCCGGCTGCATTTCCAGAATGGTACACTCCCGTCCCAGCATGGCGAGATAGACGGCAAGTTCCATGCCTACCAGCCCGCCGCCCAGAATGACTACTCTCCTGCCGGCCAGCTCCGGCCGGTAAAATAATGTCTGGGCGGAAAACACATTCTCCCTGTCAATACCGGGAAGATCCGGCACAAGGGGGCGGGATCCCAGGGCGGCAATAATCACATCAGGTGCAAAGGCGGAGGCTGTGGACGGTGTTACTTCCGTCTCCAAAAGCAGCTTAATATTGCTCCGCCGTTCAATCAGCCTGGCCTGCAGGGCGAGATACTGTCCCAGTTTTTCCTTGAAAGGTACCCGCTCCTCACAGAGGAGGACGCCACCGAGCCTGTCCTGCTTTTCGCATAAAATAACGCTGTGGCCTTGTTCTGCGCAGGTGAGGGCTGCCTGCATGCCGGCGATGCCGCCGCCTGCAATTAAAACTTTCTTGCGGACTGCCGGGTGACTGTTGCCGTATTTGCACTCCGCTTCACTGCCGATTTCAGGGTTAAGGGCGCAGACAATCTTCTCCCGCTGCATCCTGTGGGAAAAACACCACAGGCAGCGCATGCATTTTTTGACTTCATCGCTTCTTCCTGCCTGCAGTTTGGCCGGCAGGTCCGGATCACAGATCAGGCCGCGTGCCAGTGCCACCACATCGGCCCGGCCGGAGGCAATAATTTCCTCCAGCAGTTCGGGGTCGGACAGAGCGCCGACGGTGGCAACGGGCGTTTGTTTGATGTGTTTTTTTATTTCGGCTGCATACCTGACATTAACCCCGTCCGCCAGAAACATACTGGGATGGGTGACGGTAAAAACATCATCAACTTCATGACTGCCGGCGGAGACATGAATCAGGTCTGCATGGCCGTCCAGGAAAACAGCCTGTTCAATGCCCGTTTCTATCCCATAGCCGCCGGCAAAAACTTCCGAGCCGGTAATTCTGATTTCCACCGGAAAATCCCTGCCGCACACCTGGTGGATACGGTCACAGATGGCAACGGCCAGGCGCGCCCTGTTTTCCGGGGTGCCGCCCCACTTGTCCCTGCGGTTGTTCGTCCTGGCGAAAAACTGGGAAAGAAGCCACCCGTGGCCGCCGTGAACGGTAACCATACCGTAACCGCAGCTTTTGGCAAAAGCCGCCGCCCGGGCAAAAGCTTCAATCAGCCGGAGGATCATCTCTTCGGGCATTTCCCTGATTTCCTGGCCGGAGGGAGTTACACCGGCAACAGGCCCATACGGTTGATAACCGTTGCTGTGGGCATAATAGGAACAATTGCCGCCGTGAATGATCTCCATGGATGCCACCGCGCCATGGCGTCCGATGGCATAGGCCAGTTCAATCAGGTTGGGCCTGGACTTTTCCTCCCATAATTGAATCTGGCCCGGGCGGGACATGCCGTCCGGGGAAGGACAGGCGTCGCCGATACAGACAGCAGCCGCGCCTCCTTTTGCTTTCCTCTCATAGTAACTGATGCAGCTCTCGACAGGAAATGCAGAGACACCTGTAGGTGCATTGAAGATTCTGTTGCGGAAAAACTGCCCGCCCAGTACAATAGGTGAAAAAAGGTGCTTATATTTGGACATGATCATCTCCCCTGAAGATTTGATTTTATTTATCAAAGGGGGTTGGCACCGCACTGACGCTTCCGGGAAAACAATGGGGTGAGTGGATGAAAGCAGCATGTCCCTGCCGGCGGGTTAAATGCCCCCGTCATGGCAAATGCCGGGAGTGCACAGAGTATCACAGCGTCACAAACCGGCCGCCCTGGTGCCGGCAGTCCGGCAGGAAAAAGAAAGCACAAAACAACCGGAGGGATAAAAATGATAAAACTGGATTTCAGAAAAGAACATAGGGAACTCTACAGCGCTTCCGCTAGCCGGGCGGCTTTTGTCACTGTTCCCGCTCTCAATTACCTGATGGTCCTGGGCAAGGGCGACCCCAATACAAGTGAGCGCTACCGGGAGGCGGTTGCCGCCCTTTTCAGCCTGTCCTACACTTTGAAATTCATGATCAGGAAAGGCCCCCTGCAGATTGATTATCGTGTCATGCCGCTGGAAGGATTATGGTGGACCGAGGGTAGCCGGGATTTCCTGCCGGACAAAAAAGATGACTTGAACTGGATTGCCATGATCATGCAGCCCACACTGGTTACGGAAGAGCTCCTGCAGGCAGCCAAAAAACAGGTTGCCGGGAAAAAGTCTTTCCGTATCCTGCCGGAAGTAGGTCTCGGGCAGTACAATGAGGGCTTTTGCGCCCAAATACTGCATCTCGGGCCCTATAGCGAAGAAGGGGAAACTATTTCACGCTTACATGCATTCATTAAGGAGCAGGCATATGAGCCGGCCGGCAAGCATCATGAAATTTACCTTAATAATCCCGCCAGGACAGACCCGGTAAAACTGAAAACAATCCTGCGCCAGCCTGTAAAAAAGGTATAGGGACTGCCGGCCCTCAGCGGGCGGCAGTATCCTCCGCCTTGTAAATTCTGCAGAGCAGCGCCCTGTTGCACCAGCCGCCTGTCAGCGGGTCCAATGTCTCCGGATCGTCAATGGTAAGCATGTTGACATTGGCTTCCAGTGAACCGAAGAGTGTGGGCAGTGTCCCTTCTTTCTCCGGGAACCACCAGCTGGCTTCCGCGTTGACCACATTGGGCAGTATTTTGTCGGTCAGCCTGGCTTTCTGTTTGATCCTGCCGCGCTTCGTCTCAATCCAGACCCAATCGCCATCTTTTATGCCAAGCTTGGCCGCGGTTTCCGTGTGAATGGTAACAAGGGGATCCGGGTGCCTTTCCCGGTGTCCTATGCCAAGCTGCCTGTGTTCCGAGTGGAACTGGGGCATAAACCTGCCGCCCGTATTCAGGATCAGCGGGTATGCGGCAAGCAGCTCCGGTGTTCTGACCGGGCTTTCCGGCGGCTCCTCGTAATAGGGCAGTGGATCGTAACCCAGTTTTTCCATGACGGTTGAGGCAATTTCAAGTTTGCCTGTGGGAGTGGCAAAGCCGTTTTTTTCATATTTTTTGTATTCCCTTTCCCGGTTAAAAAGCATGCCCCTGTTGACAAATTCCTCATAAGTCAGCCCCAGATCCGCAATACGGTATTTAATCACATCTTCCAGGCTCTCCCATGGCCAGAATTCTTCCTGGCCCAGCCTGATGCCCAGGCCGCGCCAGAACTGGTAATCATCATGACGGTCACCAAGGGGGGTAATTGCCCGTTCGCCGCCGAACACCACAGGCACCCAGCTTTCAATGGCCGTGCAGAGAGGCCTTTCCAGCCAGCTTGCCGCGGGCAGCACATAATCCGCCAGCTGGGCGGTCGGTGTAAGCCAGTAGTCAAGCACCACATGCAGATCAAGATTGGGATGGGTCAGTGCTTCCAGCACCAGGGGAGTATTGGCCGCCCACATGACAGGATTGCTGGTCCAGGTTATCAGGGCTTTTACCGGGTAA
>DUUE01000184.1 GCA_012841735.1 Bacillota bacterium
AATGCTTTGCCGCCGTGCCTACTCCCATGGACTGCACACCGCGTATCAGGGCGGCGGCGCATGCACCTGTGAGATAAGGGTCTTCGGAATAATACTCAAAGTTGCGGCCGCACAGCGGGGAGCGTTTAATATTCATGCCCGGTCCCAGGAGCACGCTCACGCCTTCCTGCAGGCATTCCTCCCCCAGGGCCCGGCCCACTGACGTCAGCAGTTCACAGTTCCAGGCGGCTGCCAGCCCCACTGCCGTGGGGAAGCAGGTGGCAGGCACACTGTTGCCCACACCCAGCGGGTCATCGGCGGCAGCCTGTTTGCGCAGCCCGTGCGGCCCGTCCGCCACCATAATTTCCGGTATACCCGCCCTGTCCAGTCCCTTCAGGTGCCACAGGCCTCTGCCGGAACAGAAAGCCGCCTTTTCTTCGATGGTCAGTCCCCTGACAATCTCTGCCGCCCGCGTCTTTACTTCCTCCCGCATTTTATCCCCTCCCGCCGCTGAATTTCCTGTTACCATTATAGCCTATCCGGAAAAAATATCCAGTCCCGGCCTGCCCGCCGGGAGTATTACTTTATGTATGGCAGGTAGCGGCCGTACCCCTCCCGCTCCATTTCGGAGAGAGGGATAAAACGCAGGGCGGCACTGTTGATACAATAGCGCCTCTCCCCCTTGTCCCGCGGGCCGTCGGGGAAAACATGGCCCAGGTGGGAGTCGCCGTGGCGGCTGCGCACTTCAGTCCGCCGCATGCCGAAGCTGTTGTCCTCTTTTTCCACCACTGCCTCAGGATCAACGGGGCGGGTAAAACTGGGCCAGCCGCAGCCGGCGTCATATTTATCCGACGAAAGGAAAAGCGGTTCCCCGGTTACCACATCCACATAGATCCCCTTTGCAAAATGGTCCCAGTAGGCATTGGCAAAGGGCGGCTCCGTGGCATTTTTCTGTGTTACTTCATACTGCAGTGTGGTTAGCTGCCGTACTTTTTCCGCGGTGGGTTTTTTGTAATTCTCCCGTCTTTTTGTATCCGGCAGCAGGGAAAAATTTACGTGACAATAACCGCCAGGATTTTTTTCCAGGTATTTTTGGTGGTATGCTTCCGCCGGGTAAAAATGTTTGAGCGGTTGGACTTCTGTCGCCAGCGGCTTTTTGTGTTTCGCCTGTTCCACAGCCATTGCTTTCCGGATGACGGGCAGGTCCGCCTCATCCAGGTAATAGATGCCCGTCCTGTATTGTGTTCCGTAGTCATTGCCCTGCCGGTTAACACTGGTGGGGTCGATAATGCGGAAGAAGGCTGAAAGAAGTGTCCTGAGGCTGACTTTTTCCGGGTCATAACGCACATGAACCGTCTCCGCATGGCCGCTGTTTGCCAGTTTTTCGTAAGTGGGGTTTTCCGTCCGGCCGTTGGCATAACCGGCACGGGTGGCAGCCACTCCGTAAATGCGGGCAAAGAATGCTTCCACTCCCCAGAAACAGCCCCCGGCCAGCCAGATATCACGCAAATTCTCTTCCCGGTAGCGGACGCCGTCATTGGGGTTGGCCGGCAGTTTTCCCGTTTGTGACATGTTTACAAACCTCCCAGATTACAGTTTTCCCCCAAAAGCATCTTTAGGGATAGCTTTTCCTCAGGGGGATGTTTTTCATGCCGGAATCAGGATGTGTTATTGACAAAACAGCAAGCTCCGGGTATTTTCCCGGGCTTGCTGCATTTGGTGCGGAGATGTTTTCCAAGACGGATCAGTTGCCTGGAGCACTGGGCGGAAAGCCGCAGTTTCCGTTGCCCGGTCTTAGCCGAGGATCAGCTCCAGGTCTTTTTCCGCTGTGGAGATGGGCCGGATATTGTATTTTTCCACCAGGATATTCATGACATTGGGGGTGATAAAGGCCGGCAGGCTGGGGCCGAGCAAGATGTTTTTGATGCCCAGGCAGAGCAGTGTCAAAAGGATTGCCACCGCCTTTTGTTCATACCAGGACAGAATCAGTGTCAAAGGCAGGTCATTGACTGTGCAGTCGAAAGCTTCGGCCAGGGCAAGAGCAATGCGAATGGCGGAATAAGCGTCGTTGCACTGCCCTACATCCAGCAGGCGGGGAATGCCGTCTATGTCGCCCAGCTTTTTGTCAAAAAAGCGGAACTTGCCGCAGGCAAGTGTAAGAATGACAGTGTCTGCAGGCGCTTTTTCCACAAATTCGGCGTAGTAGTTGCGGCCGGGCTTGGCCCCGTCACAACCGCCCACGAGGAAGAAATGTTTAATGGCGCCGCGCCTGACTGCTTCTATGACCTGGGGAGCCACACCGATGACAGCATTGCGGGCAAAGCCGGTCATAACGCTGCCCCCGTCGGCATCTTCCGTAAAACCGGGGAGTTCCAGTGCCCTCTCAATGACAGGAGAGAAGTCGTAGTTGTCCACATGGCGGACGCCGGGCCAGCCCACATTGCCGGTGGTAAAAATATTGTCTGCATAGGATGACTTGGGTTTTTGCAGGCAGTTGGTAGTCATGAGGATGGCACCGGGGAAGTTGGCAAATTCTTTTTGCTGGTTCTGCCAGGCGGTACCGAAGTGTCCGTAGAAGTGGCCGTATTTTTTCAGTTCGGGATAACCGTGGGCGGGAAGCATTTCACCATGTGTATATACATAAATGCCTTTACCTTCCGTCTGCCGCAGCAGCTCTTCCAGGTCTTTCAGATCGTGACCGGAAACAAGAATTGCATTTCCTTTTTTGTGGCCAAGAGGGACCTGCGTGGGGACAGGATGGCCGTATGCCCCCGTATTGGCCGCATCCAGCAGCTCCATGGCCCGGAAATTGATTTCGCCGCACTTCAGCACCAACTGCAGCCAGTCGTCAAGACTTAAATCTTTTCTGGTCAGGGCGGCCATGGCCTCATGGACAAAGGCAAAGATTGTATCGTCTTCCTGCCCCAGGATCTGGGCATGGTCGGTGTATGCAGCCACACCTTTGATGCCGTAAAGCAACAGCTGTTGCAGTGAAGACACATCCGGATCCGTTTCTTGATCCGCATCCAGGCTGACTTTTTTCCCCTGTGCCACCAGGCCGGCAAGGTTGCCGCCCGGAACAAAATTAGCGGCAGGGTGGGAGAAAGAGACATCTTTCAGCTGTTTTTGCAGGCGTTTGCGCAGGGAAACGGCTTTTTCAATTCTGGCAACAAATTTTTGCGGGTCGAAATCCACATTGGTCAGGGTGGAGAATATTGCTTTGACGGTGAAGCTGTTGATTTCCCGGTCCACATGGCCGCGTTTGCGTGCTTCCACTGCATACAGGGAAAGCCCCATAACTGCATAATTAAGTAAGTCCTGCAGGGCGGCGGTATCCGGATCCTTGCCGCAAATACCGATTGTTGTACAGGCTATTCCTTTTGCCGCTTGTTCGCATTGATTGCAATACATGCTCATTCTTTTCTGCCTCCTTTGTAAAATACCCATCTCATTCTATCCAATTCCCTGCCGGTCATCTGTGATCTGTATCACAAAATTGCCATCCGGCAGTTTTTGCTGCCCTTACTTTATTCTTGGCAAAAGGTGTCCAAAGAAAACGCGGAAAGCAAAAAACACCGGGTTGGTCCCGGTGTTTGGTAACAGGTTCAGTATGTTGCCTGCAGGTGTTCAAGTACAAGTCCGGCTTCTTCATCAGTCAGCAGGTCGGGGGATTTTGCCTGCATCCGCTCGGTATGCTCCAGCCACTCCTGGTCTTCACGCTCCCGGGAAACACGGTCCAGGCTGTGGCACTGGACACAGCGTTCTTCCACCAGTTCGGCACCCGTCAGAGCGACCTCATCCCGGGGAGGTTCTTCCTGATTTTCCCCCGGGGGTTCTTCAGCGGGTTGCGCGCAGCCGGCAAACAGAGCCAGGGCAAGCAAGAAAAGTAAAAGCAGTACTACGCGTTTTCCTGACAATCTTGTTTTCACCTCCCGGGTGTTGCTATTTTTACGTTCGTCGGCAGCGGGGAAATTCCTCTTTTTTCGTAAAAAATCATGAAATTAATTCTTTTGTAAGGAGGAATTTGCCAATCTATGCAGAATAGGACAAGCGGGATCTGAAAAATACCGGTGTGGGACCGGTTATATCACGGAACGGGGTCTCCTATCCGACAAAGGCAAACCTGCCGAAAGGCAGGGACGCAAAGCCATGGG
>DUUE01000044.1 GCA_012841735.1 Bacillota bacterium
AATTCAGTCTGCCGACCGGAAAACACTGTCAGCCATCCTCACATTTTATGTCCGGCAGGAACGCTTCTGTGACGGAGCATGGGCTGAAGCCATGGAGGAAGGAATTTTTCTGCAGATATTGCAGAGGCTGCAGCAATTATCCTCATCCTGAGATATGGCACTTGCCCTAAACCCGTATGCAGGCAACCTGGTGGCCGCCGCCCCTTATGGCATATTATGCTACAAATGGATTGCCTTGCATATGGGGCGATGATATTATTGAGTTAAAGACGCTGAAGCCTGGTCGTGAGATTTATGCCTGGAGGTTGATGCAGTTGAAAGAAGGGAAACGTTTTATTGACCTTCACAGCGCACCGTTCGGCAGAAAAGGCTCATTCTTCATCGTACAGCAGAGTGATACCGGCCTTGACCATTTCGGTGCTTCCGATCTGTGGATCGGAACAACCCGCTCCACCGGGTACGGCTATTCCGGCATCGACACAATAAACAGGGTCATGAAAATCAGATTGGAAAAAGACGGCCTGCCCGTCCCCTTCGCAGTTTCCAACACCCCTGCTGAAATGATGCTTGAGTCTGAATACGGCACCATGCACATCTGTATTTCCGAATACAACCTGCTGCAGTTCCACTCGGAGGACGGCCTTTCGCTGGTTTTAACGGCCCCCCTGCCGGCTTTTCATGCGGCGGTCCGGGACATGTTGGACGGCACGTGGCTGCTCACCACATACAAAAGGGCCGTCAACTGGCTTTTTGTCCCCGTCAGGGGAAGCTGCATCATGGACGCGCCATATGACTGGCGTGCCATGCGGAACCTGTACATGCATGGTATATGGCACCCGGATGACAAGGGCGTCCTTGACCTTTCTGTGGAAGAATTTGAGCTGGACTCCCAGAGGCGCTCCTCCTACCCGGACTACAAATCCTCTGTGGCCGCAGTTTTGGCAGACTACAAGCAATACAGGGACACCTGCTTCCCCGAGCTCCCCGCAGAGTTTAAAGAAAGCCGCGACACGGCTGCCTGGATGATCTGGTCACACACGCGCATGCCGGCGCCGCGCAGCCTCATCCAGCGGGAAATGGTCACCATGATGCACCAGATGTTTGGCCAGTGCTACTGCTGGCAGCAGGCATTTCAGGCGATGGCCAACTGCAGGAATGTTAATTTCGCCTGGAGTCTCCTGTTGTCTGTTTTTGACTATCAGGATCCTGCAACCGGCCAGATCCCTGACCATATCGACGAACTAAACATTACATATCTCACTTTCAAGCCGCCCATTTACGGCGTTGCCCTGAACTGGCTGCTGGACCGGTGCGACCTGTCCGTTATTTCCCGGGAGCGCAAGGAACTGCTGTATGAAAAGGTGGCAAATCTTTACCGGTTCTATTTTACATACCGCGATTTAGACAGGGACGGCCTGCCCGAATATCACCAGTGCGATGAGACCGGCTGCGAAGACACCTCCATGTGCAGTAAAGGCCTGCCGCTGGCCTGCCCGGAGCTGGCCGCCTACCTGGTCAGCATGGCAGACGCACTCTCCCGGCTCGCCGCCATGTTGGGCAGGGACCAGGAGGCCCAAGCATGGGATGAAGAAGCCGCGGCACTCAGTGAGAGGCTGCTGAAAGCTTTCTGGACGGGCAAGCGCTTTGTTGCCTTCCACGCAGGAACAAAGGAAATTATCGCAACGGGCTCCATCTCCTTCTTTACGCCGCTTGTTATGGGGAAACGCCTGCCGCAGCACATTGTTGGTATCCTCGTCAAGGAACTGTTCACGGAAAATGTGCATATCAGCCCTTACGGCATCCCTTCGGAAGCTCTGAACAGCCCGTATTTTGAGCACGGCTGGTCCAGAGGCACCATCCAATCGCCAACGATGTGCCTGGTTGTGCTCGGTCTCGCTTTTTGCGGCCGCCTGGAGGAAGCACGCGAGGCTGCGCTCCGCTACACGCGTGCTGTGCAGCAAGCCGGCTTTTACCATATGATCGACCCGCTCACCGGCGCCGGCAATGATAAGGCGATCGGGGTCAACAACGTCCAGCACTGGGCGGCCTGGACCGCCGGCGTCTTTGCCCTGCTGGCAGGCTACCTCTGCTGAATGGCATACCACTGATGGTAAAACCTTATCAAAAAGGAGGCCTGAAAAATGGCAAGTCTCAGAGAGCAGCTAAAAGAAAAATTTGTGTTTGAGCTTAACCCAATTTCACCCCCTCCCTTTCCACAGCTGACGGCACCGTGCCTCATGCACATCAGCAAGGAGCAAAATATCGACTTGAGCTGGTGGGCTATTACGGAGCCACTGGTCTGGGAGAAAGAGCCCTTCCGGCACGATTTCGACCAGTTTATCTTCTTTGCCGGCAGCGGGACAACCATGGACCAGCTTGGCGGCGTCGTCGAGTTTCATTTGGGTGATGAAAACGCCAATATGGAGAAGTTTATCATCACCAAACCGACTGTGATTTATGTCAAGGCAGGCTTCTATCATTGCCCCCTCATTTTCCGGGAAGTCTTTGATCCCAAAAAGCCGATTCTTTTCAACGACATATCACTGGCCGGCGTCTACAGAAAATATAAGCCTGGCAGCGACCAGCCCCTGGGCGTCTTCGATGTCCCGCTGGAAAAAACGTGGTAGTGCCCGGTCCATCAGCCGGTAACAATATTGCAAAGCAAGA
>DUUE01000029.1 GCA_012841735.1 Bacillota bacterium
CGTCCGCCATGCCCGGCAGGTCCTTTGCGTCCACGGCGGCATAAAGCAAATCTGCCAGGTCTTCTTCGCCGCACTCAAGATAGGTGTGCCGCACGTCGTACCTCTTCAGCATCAGGTCCACAAACGGTCTGTCCCGTTCCGGCTGGAAGGCGTTGGCGCTGAAATAGGCATCATTGCCCGTAAAGTCAAAGGAGAAAGTGTTTAGCCTGGCCCCGCTCTCCCGCAGGCGGTCAGCCGCCACGGCAGTAACAATGCTGGAGTCTATCCCTCCTGAGAGAAAGCTGCAGACCGGAACATCGGACACCAGCTGGCGGGTAATGGCATCCCGCACCAGATAGGATACTGTTGCTGTTGTCCGGCTGAAGTTGTCCGTATGCTCACGGGCTGCAAGCTGCCAGTATTTTTTGGCCTTGAGGCCGCTTTGGGCAAAAACCTGGTAGTGGCCCGGCAGGACTTCATAGATATCTTTAAAAACCCCGTTGCCCGGTGTGCGTGCAGGCCCCAGGCCAAAAAGCTCGCGGAAACTGTCTGTAGTAATTTCAGGAGAAACAAACGGATGACAGAACAGCGCTTTTATTTCCGAGCCGAAAACCAGCATATCATCCTGCAGCGTATAAAATAAGGGCTTGACGCCCAGCCGGTCCCGGTATAAAAGCAGTTGTTTTTTGCTTCCGTCCCAGATGGCAAAGGCGAAAATACCATTCAGCCTGTTGACAAAACCGGCGCCATAGGCAAGATATGCGCAGAGGATAACCTCGGTGTCGGTGGCAGTATAAAACCGGTACCCGGCGTTTACCATCTGCGGTTTCAGCTCCTCCACATTATAGATTTCCCCGTTGTAAACGATGGCAAATTCATGGCCGCCCGCCTTTCTGACGAGGGGCTGTGCGCCCAACTCCAGGTCCCTGATGGCCAGGCGCGCATGGCTCATGCCTGCATGTTCGCATAAGTATTCACCTGAACTGTCCCTGCCCCGGCGGGCAACGGCTGCCCGCATGGCCACCAGTGTTTTACGCCAGAACCCGTCCTGCTGCAAAAAATTGCCCGCAAAGCTGCAAAAACCTGCTATGCCGCACATATTCTCACCTTTTATCGCAAAATAAAAAGGCGCTCACTGCGGCACCGCCCGTAAAGCAGGCCGCATGAACGCCTTTGTTCATTTTTCAGTATATGCAAAGTGCGGGCAGGTTGATAATTGCTCTTATTCCATCAGGTGGCCGAGGGTATCGCTCCAGGCGGCATGTAACGCTTTCACGCCCAGATTGATAACCTGCCTGTCATCAAAAGAGACTTTTAGGCGGTCTCCGCCCGTCCGCCCGATCACCTGCAGCGGCACATTATAGTGCACGGCCACCTCTTGCAGGAGTGCCAGTTTATCCTGCGGCACACTCACCAGAATGCGGGACTGGCTTTCCCCGAATAGCAGGCTGTCTCTGCGCAGGCCGGCTGTTGCCAGATGCACTTCGGCACCAATGAAGTTTTCAAAAGTTGACTCGGCCAGGGCGACAGCCAGCCCTCCCTCCGACAGGTCATGAGCTGAATGCAAAAGACCCTGGCGTATGGCAGCCAGCACAGCCTGCTGGACTGCTTTTTCTTTTTCCAGGTCTAAGGCGGGCGGTTTTCCTTTGACAAGGCCGTGTATGACGGCCAGATATTCGCTGCCGCCCAGTTCGTCATAAGTGCTGCCCAAAAGGACAATGGCGTCGCCGGCTGCTTTGAAGGCTTGTGTGCAGCGTTTTTCCACATCCTCTAAGAGGCCGACCATACCCACCACGGGCGTGGGGTAAATGGCTTTTCCCTCATGTTCATTGTAAAAAGAAACATTGCCGCCGATGACAGGGGTGCCAAAGGCAAGGCAGGCAGCACTCATGCCCTCAACAGCTTTCCGGAACTGCCAGTAGATTTCCGGGTCTTCCGGATTGCCAAAGTTCAGGCAGTCGGTCACTGCCAGCGGTTCGCCCCCGCTGCAGGCCACATTGCGCGCAGCTTCAGCCACGGCAATTTTGCCGCCTGTATACGGGTCAAGGTATACATAGCGTGCATTGCAGTCCACTGTCATGGCCAGGCCTTTTTTGGTGCCGCGGATGCGCAGCACGGCCGCGTCCGAGCCGGGGAGCACAACGGTAGCTGTCCGCACCATGTAATCATACTGCCGGTAAACCCATTCCTTGCCGGCAATATTGGGCGAACGCAAGAGCTTTAGCAGCACTTCCTCCGGCCCGTCCACATCCGGTATTTCCGTCAGGTTGAGCCCTGAGGCGGTTTGCAGGTAAGCGGGCTCCCGGAAAGCAGGGCAACAGACTGGCGCATCCTCAGCCAGGCTTTTGGCCGGCACCTCCGCCACCGCCTGTCCGCCCATGCGGACGCGCAGCATGCCGTCATCCGTTACCCGGCCGATAGTGGAAGAAGCAAGGCCCCAGCGCGCAAATACGGCATGCACATACTCCTCTTTCTCCGGGGGTACTACCAGCAGCATGCGCTCCTGGGATTCGGAAAGCATTATTTCGGCCGCCGTCATGCCTGTTTCACGGGTGGGCACCTTGTCCAGGTCAATTTCCAGGCCGCTGCCGCCGCGGCTCGCCATCTCGGAAGTGGCACAGGTGAGGCCGGCACCGCCCAGATCCTGAATCCCGGTTACAGCGTCGCTGTCGATCAGCTCCAGGCAGGCTTCCAGCAGCAGTTTTTCCATAAAGGGGTCGCCCACCTGCACGGCCGGCCGTTTTTCTTCCGAGGCTGCGCTTAAGCCTTCCGAAGCGAAAGTAACGCCGTGCATGCCGTCACGGCCTGTCCGGGCGCCGGCCAAAATGACCGGGTTGCCCGCACCTGCCGCCCTCCCCCGTTTTATTTTGTCCGCCGCCAGTACGCCCACACACATGGCATTCACAAGGGGGTTGCCCCGGTAGCAGGGGTCAAAACCAACTTCGCCGGCCACGGTGGGAATGCCTACACAGTTGCCATAGCCGGCAATCCCCGCCACCACGCCCCCAAAAAGGTAGCGCGCGCGGGCATCATCCAGGGTGCCGAAACGCAGCGAATTAAGCAGGGCGATGGGCCTGGCACCCATGGTAAAGATATCGCGGATAATCCCGCCCACCCCGGTGGCTGCGCCCTGGTAAGGCTCAATGGCGGAGGGGTGGTTGTGGGACTCGATTTTAAAGCAGACGGCCAGGCCGTCCCCGATATCAACAATGCCGGCATTTTCACCGGGGCCCTGCAGGACCCGCGGCCCGCGGGTGGGGAAGGTGCGCAAAACTTCCCGGGAGTTTTTATAGGAACAGTGTTCAGACCACATCACACTGAACATGCCCAGTTCCACATCGTTCGGTTCACGGCCGAGAATGCTTTTGATTGCTGCATATTCCTCGTCTTTTAAACCCAGGCTGCGCCAGTCTTTCGCCGTCCTCATCGGCCGCCCTCCCTGTAGTTAATGAGCGATGTAAAAAGCGCCAATCCGTCCTCAGAACCCAGAATGGCTTCGCCTGCCCGTTCCGGGTGGGGCATCATCCCCAGCACATTTCTTCCTTCGTTGCAGATGCCGGCGATATTGCCGAGGGAACCGTTGGGATTGGCTGCCTCCGTTACTTTCCCGTCTGCGTCTGCATAGCGGAAAACAATCTGGCCGTTTTCCTCCAGCCGGCGCAAGGTGGCGTCATCGGCATAGTAATTGCCTTCGCCGTGGGCAATGGGTATTAAAAGCGGCCTGTCCGCCGCTATTCCCGCGGTAAATGGAGTAGCGGTATTCTCCACTTTCAGGTAAGTAAACTGGCAGCGAAACTGCAGGCTTGTATTGCGGTACAGGGCACCGGGCAAAAGTCCCGCTTCCAGCAGAATCTGAAAACCGTTGCAGATCCCCATCACCAGGCCGCCTGCGCGGGCAAAACGGACAACTGCCTGCATCACAGGAGAAAAGCGGGCAATGGCACCGCAGCGCAGGTAATCGCCGTAGGAAAAACCGCCGGGCAGGATGATACAGTCGTAACCCGTGAGCTTATCCTGCGTGTGCCAGATATAATCCACAGGCTGGTGCAGGACATCCTGCAGCAGGTGAAAAACGTCCAGGTCACAGTTGGAACCGGGAAAGACAACTACGCCGAATTTCATGTTTAGACCTCCGCCAGAGCAAAAGTGTAGTCTTCAATAACCGTATTGGCCAGCAGCCGTTCACACATTTCCCGGACCTGGGCCTCGGCGGCAGCCCTGTCATTGGTGCGGAGTGTTACCTCCATGTATTTGCCGATGCGCACATGCTCCACATTGTCATACGACAAGGTTGCCAGCGCTTTCTCCACAGCCTGTCCCTGCGGGTCAAGCACGCTTTGCTTTAAAAGTACTTTGATCTCTGCTTTATACATTACTTATCTCCCCCGTGATCCGTCTGTATATTTCCTGATAAGCTTCTTCAATGCCGCCCAGATCCTGGCGGAAGCGGTCTTTATCCAGCTTGTTTTTTGTGTTTGCGTCCCAGAAACGGCAGGTGTCGGGTGAAATCTCGTCACCCAGCAGCACTTTGCCGTTGTGGACGCCGAATTCCAGTTTAAAGTCCACCAGTATCAGACCGCGCTCCCGCAAGAACTCTGACAATATCCGGTTGATTTGCAGAGCCTGGGCCGAAAGCGCCCCGACCTGTGCGGGCGTGGCAAGGCCAAGGGCGTAAATATGGTATTTATTAACCATGGGATCGCCCAAAGCGTCGTCTTTATAATAGAACTCCAGGACAGGCCGGGTCAGGGTTGTCCCTTCCTGAAGGCCCAGCCGCTTCGCCAGGCTGCCGGCGGCAATATTGCGCACAACCACTTCCACCGGGATTATCTCCAGCTTTTTCACCAGCATCTCCCGCTCTGAAAGCAGCGAAACAAAATGGCTGTCACAGCCGTGCTGCCCCAACAGGGTAAAGAAGAAGGCGGAGATCTTGTTGTTTAAAACCCCTTTCCCGGCAATACTCCCTTTCTTTAGGCCGTTAAAGGCGGTGGCGTCGTCTTTATACTCCACCGCCAAAAGCCCGGGGTCGTCCGTTGCATACATGCGCTTTGCTTTCCCCTCATAAAGCAATTGTCTTTTTTCCATTTTTCTCATGCTCCTTTTTCCTTACCTGCGGGCGCACACCCATGGCAGCCGGCCTAGATGCCTGCCCTGGCAAAGATCTCATCAACATATTTCAGGTGATACGCAGGGTCAAAACAGGCCTCTAATTCTTCCTGTGTCAGAGTACTCATAATGACCGGGTCGGACGCAAGCAGTTCCCGGAATGGTTTTTGCTTTTCCCAGGCAGCCATGGCGTATTTTTGCACCAAATCATATGCTGCTTCCCGTGACATCCCCTTCTCAACCAGTGTCAGCAGCACTTTCTGCGAAAAAGTAAGGCCCAGGGTCTTTTCCAGATTGCGCTGCATGTTTCCCGGGTAGACGCGCAGGTCCCTGATGATGCGGGCCATCTGGCGCAGCATGTAGTGGATGAGGGTAGTGCTGTCGGGAATAATTATTCTTTCTGTGGAGGAATGGGAAATGTCACGCTCATGCCACAGCGGCATGTTTTCCAGGGCTGCCAGGGCATTGGCCCGCACCACCCTGGCCAGGCCGCAGATTTGCTCACAACTGACCGGGTTGCGTTTATGGGGCATGGCCGAGGACCCTTTCTGCCCGGCATAAAAAGGTTCTTCCACTTCCCGCGTTTCCGTTTTCTGCAGCCCGCGGATTTCCGTGGCCAGTTTCTCCAGCGTACCGGCCGTAATTGCCAGTGCCGCCATAAATTCGGCATGACGGTCACGCTGCAGGATCTGGGTGGAAACAGGAGCCGGCGTAAGTCCCAGCTTGCGGCACACATACTCCTCTATCTGCGGCGGCAGGTTGGCAAACGTTCCCACCGCACCGGAAATTTTGCCACAGGCGATGTTGTCCCGCGCGCGCTCCAGGCGGATGCGGTTGCGCTGCATTTCTGCAACGTAAAGCGCCATTTTCAGACCGAAGGTGGTCGGTTCGGCATGGACACCGTGAGTGCGGCCCATCATGACGGTTGTTTTATGCTCACGGGCCTTTGTTTTCAGTTCTGCAAGCAGTACGTCCGCCTGCTGCAAAATCAGTTCCGCCGCTTCCTTCATCAGGGCCGCCAGGGCGGTATCAACCACATCGGAGGAAGTGAGGCCAAAGTGCACATATTTTGCTTCCTCGCCCAGGCTCTCCGCCACACAGCGGGTAAAAGCCACCACATCATGGCGTGTTTCCGCTTCAAGCTCCAGAATCCGCTCCACGCTGAAACGCGCTTTGTCGCGGATTAAC
>DUUE01000355.1 GCA_012841735.1 Bacillota bacterium
AGGCAGACGGCGGCGCAGGTTCTGGCTGAAATTGAGGATGCGGAAAAGCAGGGTCTGCTCTTCAGCGCACCAAGGCCGCTGGATCTGACCACAGACGGTGCGGTTAAAGCACTTTGCCTGCATTTGGCCCATGACTGCAACCTGCGCTGCAGGTATTGTTTCGCCGGCACAGGGAATTACGGCGGTGTCAGGGGCCTGATGCCGGCTGAGGTGGCAAAAGCTGCGGTTGATTTTTTACTGGCAGCCGGAGGCGGACGGCGCCACCTGGAAATTGACTTTTTTGGCGGCGAACCCTTGCTGAATTTTCCCGTTTTGCAGGAAACTGTTGTCTACGGCAGGCAAAAGGCGGAGGCGCAGGGGAAAACTATTAAATTTACCGTCACCACCAACGCTTACAACGTTTCAGAAGAAATAAAAGACTATCTCAACCGGGAGGAAATGAGTATTGTCCTGTCCCTGGACGGCCGCAGGGAAGTGCATGACAGAATGCGTGTCACACCGGCGGGCCGGGGCAGCTGGGAGAAAGTCCTGCAAAACTGCAGGGAGATAGTTGCCGGCAGGAACGGGGATAACTACTACCTGCGGGGAACTTATACCCGGCATAATCTGGATTTCTGCCAGGATGTAAAGGAAATGGCCGGGCACGGTTTCCGCCTGCTTTCCCTGGAGCCCGCCGTCCTGTCACCGGCGGCGGAAGAAGCATTGCAGCCGGAAGATCTGCCTGTGATCTGTGCGGAATACGAAAAACTGGCCGCGCTGCTCTGGGAATGGGAAGAGGCGGGAGAGAAAGTTTACTTTTTCCACTTCGAACTGGACCTGCACCAGGGACCGTGCGCCAAAAAGCGCCTTTTGGGCTGCGGGGCGGGCTCGGCCTACCTGGCGGTGACGCCCGACGGGCGGCTTTACCCCTGTCACCAGTTTGCCGGCGAGGATGAATTCTGTGTGGGAGATGTGCAGCGGGGCATTACCGCCCCTGAAATACTGCGGCGCTTTGCTGCGGTGGATTCGGCGGCCAAAGAGGCGTGTGCAGGCTGTTTTGCCCGCTTCTTTTGCGGCGGCGGCTGCCACGCTGCCGCCTGGCACCAGAACCATGACCTGGCCAGGCCTTATGCCTTGGGCTGCGAGCTGCACAGGAAACGTGTTGAATGCGGCTTGTATTTACAGGCCAAAAGGATGCTGGCACAAGCAGGCAGGTGATAAAATGGATTTTTATACGCTGCGGGAGGAAGAAGAACTGAAAAAACACGGCCCCCTGGCCATGCGCCTGCGCCCGCAGTCACTGTCAGGCTTTGTGGGGCAAACCCACCTGGTGGGCGAGGGTAAGCCGCTGCGACGTCTTTTGGAAAACAATGTGCTGTCTTCGCTGCTTTTTTTCGGCCCGCCGGGGACCGGCAAAACCACACTGGCGGAGATTATTGCCCAGGAAGCCAAGGCGGCTTTTATCAGGGTTAACGCTACTTCTTCCAGTGTGTCCGAGTTGCGGAAAGAGATAGAAGCAGCCCGCCAGAGACTGGTCCATGACGGCAGGCGGACAATAGTTTTTATTGACGAAATTCACAGGTTTAACAAAGCCCAGCAAGATGCGCTGCTGCCGGCGGTAGAAAAAGGCGTAATCATTCTTATTGGTGCCACAACGGAAAACCCATATTTTACCGTCAACGCTCCGCTCCTTTCCCGCCTGCGGATTTTCCCTTTTGAACCGCTCTCCCGGGACGAGATAATGATGCTGCTTGTACGGGCGCTGGAAAGCCCGGAAGCAGGCCTGCAAAATGTTGCCGTCACGGAAGAAGCCCTCTCGCACTTTGCCCTGATGGCAAACGGTGATGCCCGGGCGGCCCTGAATGCCCTGGAACTGGCGGCGGCCCTGGCACATCCTGATGCGGAAGGGAGGAAAAATATTGCCCTCGCCCTGGCCGAGGAAGCCGTCCAGCGCCGTGCAGTTGTGTACGACAGGGACGGGGACAGCCATTATGATGTTATTTCCGCTTTTATTAAATCCGTCCGCGGTTCCGACCCGGATGCCGCCCTTTACTGGCTTGCCCGGATGCTGGAAGCGGGTGAGGACCCGCTTTTTATTGCCCGCCGCCTGGTGATCCTGGCTGCGGAGGATATAGGCAACGCGGATCCCCACGGCCTGCTGGTGGCCCAGGCGGCCGCCCAGGCGGTCCGGATGCTTGGCCTGCCGGAAGGGAGGTTCCCCCTGGCGCAGGCCACAACTTACCTGGCAGCTGCTCCCAAGAGCAATGCCGCCTCCGTTGCCATTGAAGCGGCACTGGAGGCGGTACGCAAAAGACCGGGGGACAGGGTGCCGCCGCATCTGCGTGATGCCGGTTACGCAGGAGCGAAAAAACTGGGACATGGGCAGGATTACTTATACCCGCACAACTATCCGGGGCATTTTGTGGTGCAGAATTACCTGCCGCAGGGTATGCCACGGCCGCGTTTCTACAAACCGACGGAAAACGGTTATGAACGCTCCATCGGCGAACGTATGAAACGGTGGGAAGCCCAAAGACGTACAAGGGGTGACAACAATGACTGATGCATTCTGGACGGTGGCCGGGGAAACACGCGTTAAAATCCCGGTAGGCGCCTGCCGTTTTATTGCCAGTGTGGCCCGGACTGATACGGAAGCGGAAGCCAAAGCTTTTATTGCCAGGGTAAGCGCAGAATTCCATGATGCCACCCATAATGCTTTTGCCTATAAAATTGGCCTGGGCGATGCAGCCATCATACGGCACAATGATGCCGCCGAACCGCAGGGGACGGCGGGGCAGCCCATGCTGCAGGCCATCGAAAAAGCGGGCCTGACAAATGTGACTGTTGTTGGCACGCGTTATTTCGGGGGCGTCAAACTGGGTATTGGAGGCCTGATCAGGGCTTATCGCAGCTGTGCTGAAGCCGGGTTGAACGCAGCCGGCCGGGTGGAGGAAATTTTGCGGGAAAAAGTAGTGGTGGAGATAGCTTATGAACTGCTGGGCACTGTCCTGCATGAACTGGCCGCCTGCCGGGCGGAAGTCACTGCCGTTAATTACACGGCTGAAGGTGCCCGGGTAACGGCCCTGGTTCCTGCAGCTTCCCTGCAGTCTCTGCAGGTTCAGCTGCAGGAAAGTACAAGCGGTAAAGCGGTGCTGTATTTTGGTCATACTAATGGCATCAGCTTACAAGGAGGCGAATGACACTGGCGGGAAAAAGAGTACTTGTCGCCATGAGCGGCGGTGTGGACAGTTCCCTGACGGCGGCACTGCTGCGTGACCGTGGTTACGAGGTTATCGGGGCTACCATGCGCCTCTGGACACCCGCTTCTTTTGATGAAGAGGCTGCTGCAAGCGGACGCGGCTGCTGTTCGCTGGCTTCCGTGGACGATGCCCGCCGGGTGGCCGACAAACTGGGAATTCCTTTTTATGTCCTCAATTTCAGGGAGGCTTTTCGCAGGCATGTGGTGGATTATTTTATTGCCGAATACAGCCGTGGACGCACACCCAATCCCTGTATTGCCTGCAACCGCTTTCTGAAATTCGACCTTTTTCTGCGTAAAGCCGGGGAGCTGGAAGCGGACTATATTGCCACCGGTCATTACGCCCGCACCTTTTATGACAGTGAAAAAGGACGCTTTCGCCTGCAAAAAGCAAGGGATGCCTCCAAGGACCAGACATATACACTTTACAACCTGACGCAGGAACAACTTGCCCGCACACTCTTCCCCCTGGGCGATTACCTGAAAAGCGAAGTCAGAGAATTGGCGGCACGTTACGGTCTGGCTGTTGCCGACAAACCGGACAGCCAGGAAATTTGTTTTATTCCGGACAATGATTATAAACGTTTTTTGCGTGAAGAGGCCCGGCTCC
>DUUE01000094.1 GCA_012841735.1 Bacillota bacterium
AAATCGGAACGCCGCTGCAGCTGGCCGACGCTGTAAGCCGCCACCAAACCGCCCACAAGGGCAATCAGCATAAAACGGAAGTCATTGCCCGTCAGCAGAGCGGCTATAACGGCAAAAACAATGCTCATCAGGACTGCCAGGCCGCCGTTTAAGAGCACGGCAATCAGAATGACGCCCATGCCCACCGGCAGCAGATAGCCGGAAAAATAATTGGCGGCTATGGACAGGATCAGGGTAATTGTGGTGATCAGGCCCAACAGCAACAGGCGCTTGGGGTCATGATAAAGCTCACGCTGGAAGATATAAAGGTACAGGCCGGCAACCAGAAAAACAACCAAAAGCAGCAAAGCCAGGCCGAAAAACATGGGATAACCGCTGGTGCCGCGCAAAAGTCCCAGTGCCTCCAGTTGTTCCAGGTGCCTTTTGGTCACAATTTCCCGCTCCTGAATGATAACCGTCCCTTCCAGGATACGCACCGGCTCCACCGCTTCCCTGGCGGCTTGCTGCGCCTGGGCTGTGGCCTCCGCATTATAAATCATATTTGCTTCAATCACGGCTTCCGCCAGGCGGACCATCACCCGTTTCTGATCCTGGTCGAAAATGAGAAAGCTGATTTCCTGGGCAGCCTGGCGACGCGCCGTTTCCACTCCCGCAGGCTTGACCCCCTGCTGCAAAATAGCCTGCAGCACTGCCAAAAGCTGCACCTGCATATCCTCAAGATCCGTTACCCGTGACTCCAGCAAGGAGACGGCCAACGGCTCAGTAAGCTCGATTTCCGCCTCCGCCATGAGCCTGGCAGCTTTTATTTCCTGTTCCAGCTCCAGTGCCCGGATTGCCCGTACTTGACGGAAAAACACTCCGATGCGTTCTTCCGCGCGGCTTAAAACAGTGGGGTCATAATCATACGATTCGGCCACTGCCCGGGCCGCCTGCTCCCGCTGCCGCTCCGTTTCATAATGATCCACGGCTTCCCATTCGGCTACAATCCGCCGCGGGCTGGGGTTGCCCAGGGTCAGATCGACACGGTGCGGCAGCAGGCTTAAGTAAAGCAAGGCCAGGATAAACAAATAAAAGAGCAACGTCAGCGCAATCCGTTGCCAGCGGGAACTTCGTGCCAGATCAGGCAGCTTTGCAAATGTTTCCTGTAAGCGAGTGCCCAAACCCATAATTACTCACTCCGCTCCTGCTCATACAGGGCATAAGCCCGTATGATCTTCTGCACCAGGGGATGGCGTACAACGTCCTGGTCAGTCATATGGATAAATTCAATGCCGTCAATATCCTGTAAAATGTTTTGCACTTGCAACAGTCCCGAATAACGGCCGCGGGGCAGGTCAACCTGTGTAACATCCCCGGTAATCACGGCACGCGAATTAAAGCCCAGACGGGTCAGAAACATTTTCATCTGTTCTACAGTGGTGTTTTGGGCCTCATCCAGAATGATAAAGGAATCGTCAAGAGTACGGCCGCGCATATAAGCAAGGGGGGCAATCTCAATCATACCCTTCTCCAGGTAGGTGCGGTAAACATCCGCCCCCAAAAGGTCGTACAGCGCATCGTACAGGGGGCGCAGGTAAGGGTCTACTTTTTCCTGCAGATCGCCGGGTAAAAAACCCAGGCTTTCCCCCGCTTCCACCGCAGGGCGCGTCAGGATCAGGCGCTGGACAGCCCGTTCTTTCAGGGCTTTCACCGCCATGGTCATAGCCAGATAAGTTTTCCCGGTTCCGGCCGGCCCGATGCCAAAAACAATATCGCTTCTGCGAATTGCATCCAGGTAGTTTTTTTGTCCCAGAGTCTTAGGCTTGATTTTTTTGCCGCGCGGAGTGACAAACACCATGTCGGAAAACAGGCCGCGTAAACGCTCAGCTTGTCCGGCACGGATCACTTCAATGGCATATTCCACATCAGAGGCGGTGGGAAACTGCCCCTGCCTGATCAGCCACAGCAGTTCATGGAAAAGCAGGGCAACCTGCCGGACATCCCCACTGTCTCCCTGCACAACCAGGTCATTGCCCTGGGGGAAAATCCGCACGTTAAAATAACGATCCAGCAGGGTAAGATGCTGGTCGAACCTGCCCAGCAGCTGCTGCATCTCATCATTATTGTCCACGGAAATAACGCTTTTTTCCTGTTTGTCTGTCAAATTCAGTTTTCGCCTCCGTTTTTTAACTCTGCCACGGCAATATTCTCACGGGTTTCCAGGATACAACGGACAGCAACCGTGTCCGGGCGTCCCGTCTCACTTTCCGCCAGCTGCCCGGCCTCCACACTCACCCCTGCCGGCAGCTGCAGTTCGGCCAGCGTTTTCGCCCGCCCTGCGGCAAGGGCAAGCGCTTCATCCCGGGAAATATCCTGTTTTTTCAAATAAATTTCGTAACAGGTTTCAGTAACAAGTTCGACAGGGAAACGGAGAATCCTCTCTAACAGCCGCTTTGAAGCAGTTTCCCGGTCATAATCTTTGTAAGGGACGGAGGAACGCCCCACTTTCAGGACGGTCTGGCCGTCTACCAGCAGTGTCCAGGATGACATTCTTTTCCCGGTGCGAATACGTACCGTTTCCGTCAGGGAGGCTTCGCCGTAGCCTTCATACCAGACACGGGCAATTACCTCTCCCCGGGCCCGGACCGGGAGGGCAGCCTTATCTACCGGCCCACCCCACGGCGATTCCGGCTGCAGAACTCCTTCTATCAGCACCTGCCCCCGCCTTACCGTATCTCCCGGTTTGACCCGGGCTTCGCCCATAATCACCAGCACATCCGTTACCAGCCCGTCCTTGGCCGCCACCAGGTCCGCCGGGCCCTGCGGTTCAAGCTCAGGCCGGTTGGCTTCCACCACTTTGATAATCAACCGTGTGCCTTCCAGTTGCAGGCCGACCCATTCCAGTCCCGGCTCGGCAATCAGCATCCTGTTGGCCACGGCGTCTTTGTCCAGCTTCTCCTTCAGCAGGCCGCGGTAAGCGCCCGCTTCCCCGGCCAGCTGCAGGAGATAATCCGTTTCCAGTTTTTCATTGCCTTCCACGCTGATAAAAAGAATAAAGGAAGAAA
>DUUE01000134.1 GCA_012841735.1 Bacillota bacterium
CCTGCCTGTCAATAGCCATTTTTAGTAAAAATTTTGTTGCCGGAACCCGCGCCCGAATCCGGCCGGAAAAATTTGTTGACAGGAAAATTGTTTTGCTGTATGATACAGTGTACGAACAAAGGCGTTCATCTTATAATGTGCCAGTTAATCCAGCCGGATGACTGCCGGCCGGTTAACTGCCCGCATTATGTGATGAGCGCCTTTTTGTCTGGTCAGGAGGGGTGCCGCCATGAAAGAAGGGCAAACCAGAATACCGTCCGGCTGTGCCATCACGGGGATGATTGACAAAACGGGCAAGCGCATGAGTGGAGCGGCAGTGATACGTTCCATTTCCGTCATGCGCGACCGCAGCAACGGCCTTGGCGGCGGTTTTGCCGCTTACGGCATTTATCCTGAATATAAAGATTATTATGCCCTGCATGTTTTTTATGACAGCCGGGCAGCCAGGAAAAGCTGTGAAAAATATTTGGCAGGGAACTTTGAAATTGTCAGCCTGGCTGAAATGCCGACGGCAAAAAACAGGAAAATTGACGATGTGCCGCTGATCTGGCGCTATTTCGTCACCCCGCTGCCTGCCAGACTGGCTGACAGCCCGTATGACGAACGGGAATATGTCGCCAGGTGTGTTTTTGCCGTCAACACCTGCATTGACGGTGCCTACATTTTTTCCAGCGGGAAAAACATGGGCGTTTTTAAGGCGGTAGGTTTCCCGGAGGATGTGGGGCGGTTCTATCGCCTGGAGGAATATGAAGGCTACTGCTTTACAGCCCATGGCCGCTACCCCACCAATACGCCGGGCTGGTGGGGCGGGGCTCACCCCTTTGCACTACTGGACTATTCCGTGGTGCATAACGGTGAGATTTCTTCCTATGATGCCAACCGCCGGAAGATAGAAATGTATGGCTACAAGTGCACTTTGCAGACCGACTCGGAGGTTATTGCCTATATTATCGACTACCTGCACCGGAGAAAGGGGCTTACCCTGACGGAAACAGCCGCGGTCATGGCCGCTCCCTTCTGGCAAATCATTGAGCGGCTGCCCGCGGAAGAGCGCGCAATGCACCACTACCTGCGCACCGTCTTTGCGGAACTGCTTGTTACCGGTCCCTTCTCCATTCTTGTCGGTTTTACGGGCGGGCTGATGGCTCTTAATGACCGCCTGAAGCTGCGTAGCATGGTGGTGGGGGAAAAGGACGATCTTGTCTATATCGCCAGCGAAGAGGCGGCCATCCGGGCCGTGGAACCCGATGTCAGCCGGGTATGGTCCCCCGGGGGCGGGGAACCGGTGATCATCAGCCTGAATGAAGGTGTGGCATAATGGCAGTCGACTTTATCTTTCCGGAATATGAAGTTGTCAGGAACTATGACCGGTGCAACAACTGCCGGGCCTGCGAGCGCCAGTGCTTCGGCGGGGTGCATGAGTTTTCCGCCGCGGCGCAAAAAATGATCAGCGATGATGCCAAATGCGTCAACTGCCAGCGTTGTGTTGTGTTCTGCCCCGTCCGGGCGCTGAAAATTGTCAAAAGCGGCAACACCTACAAAGAAAATACCAACTGGAGCGGCAAAGCCATAGACGAAATTTACCGCCAGGCTGCCAGCGGCGGCGTGCTGCTCTCCAGTATGGGCAACCCGGAAAATTATCCTGTTTATTTTGACAAAATACTGCTCAATGCTTCCCAGGTCACCAACCCATCCATTGACCCGCTGCGTGAACCCATGGAAACAAAAGTTTTCCTCGGTGCCAAGCCGCAAAACATTGAACGCGACGCGGCGGGCCGGCTGATCAACAACCTCCCGCCGCAGCTTGAACTTTCCCTGCCGGTGATGTTTGCCGCCATGAGCTACGGTTCCATCAGTTATAACGCCCATGAAAGCCTAGCCCGGGCGGCGGAAGAACTGGGAATTCTCTATAACACCGGCGAAGGCGGCCTGCATGAAAATTTATACCGTTACGGCAGGCACACCATCGTGCAGGTGGCTTCCGGCCGTTTCGGCGTCCATCCGGACTATCTCAACAGCGCCGCCGCCATTGAAATCAAAATGGGGCAGGGGGCAAAACCCGGCATCGGCGGGCACCTGCCGGGGGAAAAGATTGTGGGCGACGTGTCACGCACCAGGATGATCCCGGAAGGCAGTGATGCCATATCCCCCGCGCCTCACCATGATATTTATTCCATTGAGGATTTAAGGCAGCTGGTGTATTCGCTCAAAGAAGCCACAAATTACAGCAAGCCGGTCAGCGTCAAAATTGCAGCGGTGCATAATGTGGCCGCCATTGCCAGCGGAATTGCCCGCAGCGGCGCGGACATCATTGCCCTTGACGGTTTTCGCGGCGGCACGGGGGCCGCCCCCACGCGCATCCGTGATCATGTGGGCATCCCAATTGAACTGGCGCTGGCCAGTGTGGACAAGCGCCTGCGGGATGAAGGCATCCGTGACAATGTGTCCCTTTTGGTCGGCGGCAGTATCCGCTCCAGCGCCGATGTGGTCAAGGCGGTTGCGCTGGGGGCGGATTGCGTTTATATCGGGACGGCAGCGCTGCTTGCCCTGGGCTGCCACCTGTGCCGCAGCTGCCATACGGGAAAATGCAACTGGGGCATTGCCACCCAGGTGCCGGAACTGGTCAAGCGCCTACACCCGGAGAGCGGTGCCAGGCGCCTGGTAAATCTCCTCACGGCCTGGCAGCATGAAATCAAGGAGATGTTGGGCGGCATGGGGATTAACTCCATTGAAAGCTTAAAAGGCAACAGGCTGATGCTGCGGGGGATCGGTTTAAACGCCAGGGAACTTGAAATCTTGGGTATCAGGCATGCGGGGGAATAAAAATCAGCAAGCGGGGTATTTCCCGCGAAAGGGGTGAGCACATGAGGGCAAAAAGCGGGGCACTGCCGGTGCAGAACCGCCCGGAAAACGCGGCTATTGCTTTCCGGCTGGCTACAGGTGTAAAATACTATAGTAATAAAAGGGCAGTGCCGGAAAATAGTGGCATGCCGGAAGCCGGGAGCGGCGGCATTACGATTATCCCGGCGGGAAAACTTACTTTTAGGCAGTTGAATTAACGGATCAGGCTGGCGGCCGGTGATGTGCAGGTAGAAGGTTGCCTGGGCCAGCGCTTCATCGGCAGCGGCAGCAGGGGGAAAACCATTGCTGTTTGCGGTACACCGGGCAATGCCCTGGGAGCATACCTGGACGGCGCCACCATTGTAGTACGGGGCAATGCACAGGATGCAACGGGCGACACCA
>DUUE01000142.1 GCA_012841735.1 Bacillota bacterium
ATGGGCACGGAACAGGCAAGTTTGGAGCATTCCTCCAGCTTTTGCGCCTTGTATGCCGCCTGTTCGGGCGTATCTTTGGGCAGCCCGTAGGCTTTTGAAAGCGGCTCAAAGACTTCCGCATCTTTGTCCACAAGGGTTTCTAATTCCGCCATAATTTTGCTTCCCTGTTCAAGCAGGGATTTGACCTCATCTTCCACCGCTGCATATTTCTTTTTACCGACAGTCAGGTTCCCCACCATATTGGATAAAGCCATGCCGATGGCGCCGCCCAGGGCAGCCGCACCGCCGCCGCCGGGAACAGGTGCTTTGGAAGCAAGGGCTTCCAGGAAAGAATTGCAGCTTTTTTCCATCATTGACATTGTCAGATACCCTCCCTTACAATACTGGTTACTTTTGTATTCTTCATCACAAGCATTTTTCCTTTTAATCGCTTTTTATAGGTTCCCCGTTTCCTCCACCGCCAAACCTGCCGGCAAAAAAGCCGCCCTGAACAGGGCGGGTTGCGCTTTGTATGCACGTTGACATAGGTGTTGCCAGCTTCCGTTTGCCCGATCAGTTCGGCAAGCGGCTTGCCGGCCGGCGAAAGGGAAACTTGACTTGACAGGCTAAAAGGACACTTTGTTTAAGGATTATTTGTGATACGGCTCGCCGCGGTTTATTTTACATGCCCGGTAAAGCTGCTCCAAGAGCATTACCCGGAAAAGCTGGTGGGGAAAAGTAAGCTCGGAAAAGGACAACACAAGGTCCGCCTTCTCCAGCAGGAGGGGGGCAAGCCCCAGGCTGCCGCCGATAAGAAAAGTAAAATGGCTTTTGCCCTCTGTGGCCAGGCGGTCCAGCAGGGCGGCCAGTTCCGGAGAAGTTAACTGCCTGCCCCGCCTGTCAAGGGCAACGAGATATGTCTGTGGATGCAGCAGCGTTTCCAGGCGCCGTGCTTCCCTCTCCCGGACCGCGGCCGCCTCTGCTTCCGCCTTGCCGTCAGGCGTTTTTTCGTCTTTTACTTCCCTGACGGTGACCCGGGCATACGGCCGCAGGCGCTTTATATATTCGTCAACAGCCCTTTGGAAATACTGTTCTTTGATTTTTCCCACGGCCAGGATTGCAAAATGCATGGCTTTCTCCTTCAGCTATTTTACCAGGTAGACAGGCGGCAGGGGGCAAAAGTAGCAGGCGCCGGGAAGCCCTTCCTGCGGGACGGCCTCTGAGAGCAAAAGCAGCTCCGGAGCACGTTCATGTGCGAAAAGAAAATGTTCAATTACCTGCTCCACATGTTCCCGGCAGGCTCCGTACATCAGCCGCACCTCCCCCGTGTCAGCCTTTCCAGGACAAAGGGAGTGACAGCCGTTAAATCCGCAAGCTGCGGCAGATCTTCCCGCCCGGCACCGCACAAAAGCAGCGGTACCGGGTTTTTCGTATGCAGTGAAGTATTTAAGTCTTCCAGGTTGCCGTGGTCGCTTGTGATAATCAGCAATGTTTCTTTCAGCTCCAGGTGTGCCAGGATCCCTGCCAGAAAGCGGTCTATGGTGGTAAGCAGCTCCGCGATTTTTTTTCTGTCCCGCTTGTGGCCAAAGATGTCGGTCAGAAAATGTTCAAAAAGCAGGAAATCTACGCGGCGTGACTGTTGTGCCAGGATCCTGCCCGCATCTTCCGGAGCAATAATATCAACCTCACAGTTCAATTCTGTGCGGATATATTCATTGGTAATATCCATGCTGACCGCCCGGCCCGCGGCCATATCGTCAAAAGTCTGAAACGGCAGGCCTGCATAACGGTTCATCCAGGTGGTCACCGAATAAGCACGCCTTCCGGCGGGTGCCGCCGTAAAATATTGCGGCCGGTAACTGTTAAGGAAAAGAGCTGTTTTCCCCAACGCCATGACTTTTTGCAGCAAGCCTTCCTGTTTCAGCAGCCGGCGCAGCGGCTCCGTGGGAAAGCCGCGTACATGGCGCCCCACCGCCTGTGCCGCATTCACGCCGGTAAAAAGGGTGGTCTGTCCCGTGGCGCTTTGCGGTTCTCCGGGCACGCCCAGGTTGGCGTCAAGTGCCAGCAGGGTGGCGCGGCTGTGCCTGCCCACGGCGGCCAGCGTCAGCGGCCGGCCATCAAGCAGCCCCTGCAGGCAGGGCATGGGAGTGGTTGAAAGGGGATTTGCCGGGCCGGCGTCCGCCAGGCCGATTCCGTCCAGAAAAAAAAGAACGACACGCATCTTCTGCTCCTTGCCGGATAATTTTCTCTTATTATCATACCACAGGGAGCCTTTTGGCAAAAGCTGCACAAAGAAAAAAGACGGCCCGCGGCCGTCCTGTCTTTATTTTTTCTGCCTGTTAATTGTCCGCATCGGCGGCTTCCGTCAATGTCACCGTCAGGGTTATTTTCTGCCTGTCGCGCACAACCACAATTTCCACCGTATCCCCCACTTTTTGTGCATAAATGGCTTTCTGCAAGTCACTGAAGGTTTTTATTTTTTTGCCGGCAAATTCGATAATGATATCGCCGCTGCGCATACCGGCCTTATCTGCCGGGCTGTCCGGATCAACGGCGTAAACAATCATGCCGTAGTCAACCGGCAGTTGCAGCTGTTTCGCCAGCGCCGCATCAATGTCGCCGCCGTTATAGACGCCCAGGCGCGGACGGACAACATGGCCTTTCTCGATCAGTTCTGCAGCCACTTTTTTCACTGTATTGGACGGGATGGCAAACCCCATGCCTTCCACTCCGGCAAGCATCACTTTGGCCGTATTGATGCCGATCACTTCACCCGCAAGGTTTACAAGGGCGCCGCCGCTGTTGCCGCTGTTAATGGCGGCATCTGTCTGTATCACATAAAGCGTCTGAGTGCCGCTGGTGATTTCCCGTAGCTTGGAGCTGATATGCCCCACAGTCACTGACTGGGAAAACCTCAGGCCGAGAGGATTGCCGATGGCAATTGCCATTTCCCCCACCACAATTTTGTCGGAATCTCCGAAAGTGGCGGCAGGCAGGTCCTGTGCATCGATTTTTATCACCGCCAGGTCGGAAATCCGGTCTTTGCCCACCAGTTCCGCCTTGTATTCCTTGCCGTCTCCCAGGGTAACCCAGATTTCATCCGCCCTGTCAACTACATGGTTGTTGGTAACAATATAGCCGTCAGGGTCAATAATGACGCCGGAACCTGTCCCCTGGTCCTGGAGCACGCTGCGGCCGTGAAACATACTGTAAACATTCACTTTATTGGTAATACCCACTACTGCGGGCACCACTTTTTCCGCGGCACGGACCACTGCCGTATTCTGGTATTCCGGCCTGTCCTGTTCCGTATAGGGAATCTCTTCCTCCGGCGGCTGCAGAAGAGAAGACTGATTCTGTGCCGCTTCCTGTCCGGGAAGCAGGAAACGAAGCAGTATATAAGCCACCAGGGCCCCGCCTATCAGTGTACCAAAGAGGGCAGACAGGATATTCCCCCACACACCGCGCCGCGGCTGGTAGAAACCGTTGAAAAAATCCACGGAAAATACCCCCTTTTCATGCTTTTCTACACATAAATATAACAGCTAGTTGTGTCAAAAATATGAAGAGTTACAGAAAAAAATGCTTGCCAAGCATTTTTCCCGTTTTTTAGCTATTTATTTATGTAAAGCAAAGCCGGCAGCTCGGCTCATGCCTTGCCGCCACCCTGACGGTCAGCTGTTTCCCCGGGGTAATGCCCGCATCCTCCAGGCGGCTGCAGATTGTATCAAGCGCCAGGGATGGCAGGTTGTTTTCCGCACTGAGGTGGGCCAGTACCACCTGCTTCGTCCTGGGGGAAATAATTTTCTTGAGGCATTCCGCCGCCATGACATTGGAAAGGTGGCCTGTTTTGCCGCTGATGCGTTTTTTCAGCAGCCAGGGATAACTGCCATTCAGCAGCATTTCTTCGTCATGATTTGCTTCAATGATAATACCGTCCAGGTTCTGCAGGCAGTCCAGGATATAAGGAGTTACATAGCCAAGGTCTGTTACCAGAGCCGCCGCCCGGCCTCCGTGGCGGAAAATAAATCCTACCGGGCCGGCGGCATCATGGGGAACTGGAAAAGTTTCCACTTCCAGATCCGGAAAGCTGATTTTACCGCCGGCGGTAAAAACATGGCACCTGCCGGACGGGATGTGGCCCAGCTGTTTTTCTGCCGCATGCCAGGTCGGCTGTGTGGCATACACCGGCAGGCGGTAACGCCTGGCCAGCACGCCGGCACCGGAGGTATGATCCAGATGATCATGAGAAAGGAGCAGGGCATCCAGCGCAGCCGCATCCGAGCCGATTGCAGCCAGGGCTGCGGCCAGTCGTTTGCCGGAAAGGCCTGCATCAATTAAAATTTTGGTTTTTTCCGTCGCCACATAAACTGCATTGCCTGATGAACCGCTGGCCAACATACATAGTTCAAGCATTTTTTTCTCCCAGATGGCACATATCGTTAAAACAAAGCAGCCTCCTGCGTCCTTTTTTTACTTCCAGCACAGTAACGGCAGCCGAAGCAAAGGAAAAAGGCCACGGACCGTTAAAGTCGAGGCCCAAAAATTCCACCAGCAGTCCATTCAAATAATGCCCGTGCCCGATAAGGGCTACGGCCGGCAGGCTTGCTTCGGCCAAAAGCATTGCCAGGCCTTCCTGTACGCGCCGGTGAAAATGTTCCCGCGGTTCCTGCCCGGGAACACGCAGCAGATGTAAAGGAGGGCGTTCCCCGCTAAAATGCTGTGGATAACGGTCCCGCGCTTCGTCCCAGGTAAGGCCTTCCAGGATCCCCCATGAGTATTCCCGAAAAACGGGGTCGGCCACGGGGACAAGCTGCAAAAGCTTGGCCGCAGGCTGTGCCGTTTCCTTACTGCGGGTTAAATCACTGGTATACAGTTTTTGCGGTTGATAACGGGCAAGCAACCCGGCCAGCAACCGGGCCTGCCGGAGCCCTTTCGCATTTAACGGTATATCCAGGCATCCCTGAAAGCGATTGGCAGCATTGGAATCCGTCTGGCCGTGCCTGGCAAGAATAATGCGCACTGTCACGTCACCTAATCGGTTTCTTTTATTTGGGCCCCCAGGGCAGTCATTTTTGCACAAATATTTTCATAGCCGCGGTAAATATGATTGATCTCACTGATTACAGTTTCCCCCTCGGCTATCAGGCCGGCCACAATAAAGGCGGCTCCCGCCCGCAGGTCGGTTGCCTTGACCGGGGCGCCGCTGAGACGCGTCTTTCCCGTGACAAAGGCGGTCCTGCCTTCCACTTTAATCTGCGCCCCCATCCGTTTCAACTCGTCCACATGTTTAAACCGGCCTTCAAAAACATTTTCCGTAATTATGCTGTTGCCTTCAGCCTGCGTTAGCAGGACCATGGCCAGGGACTGCATGTCGGTGGGGAAGCCGGGATAGGGAAAAGTTTTAATATCCGCCGCCAGCGGGCACGTATTGCCGATGACACGGATGCTGTCATCCGCCACTTCCACCTCAATGTTCATCTCCCGCAGCTTGGCCGTCAGCGGGTCGAGATGCTTGGGTATCACATCCTGCAGCAGCACATTTCCGCCGGTAGCCGCACCTGCTATCATGTAAGTCCCCGCCTCAATACGGTCGGGAATGACGGCATGGCAGGCCGGGCCCAGTTCCTTCACCCCGGTGATGCGGATAACATCAGTCCCCGCTCCCCGTATTTTTGCCCCCATGGCGTTGAGGAAATTGGCTACATCCACAATCTCCGGCTCTTTGGCTGCATTCTCAATCACTGTCCGTCCATGTGCCCTGGCTGCCGCCAGCATAATATTGATAGTTGCGCCTACGCTGACAACATCAAGGTAAATATTTGCGCCCTCCAGTTTTGCTGCAGAGACATTAATCAGCCCGTGTTCCACAGCAACATCGGCGCCGAGGGCGGCCAGGCCTTTAATATGCTGGTCTATGGGACGCGGTCCCAGGTCGCAGCCTCCGGGAACAGGCACAACCGCCCGTCCGTAGCGGCCCAGCAGGGCGCCGAGAAAATAATAGGAAGCACGCAATTTTTTAACCAGTTCGTATGGCGGCTGCCAGCCGGAGAGGGCAGACGGGTCGATCAGCAGTGTGGACGGCGTCTCCCACAGTGCTTTGACGCCAAGGGAGTGCAAAATTTTAACAAGGACATGGATATCGTATATATTCGGCAAATTTTCAATCCGGACGGCGGCTTCCGTCAGCAGGGCAGCCGGAATAACGGCTACGGCCGCGTTTTTGGCGCCACTGATTTTGACTGAACCGGAAAGCCGGGTCCCCCCGGTAACATGCAGCTTGGGCATAAAAATTGTTCCTCCTGCAGTTTCAGACAAATTGTACGTCTCTTTCTGGATGTATACATAATAATTCTTGCTTTTTCACCAAACTCCTGTTTCACGGCGCCACTTTCTTTATTTAGGCTCAACTTCGCCCGTAAAGGCATTGATATAAAAAGTTTCACCGCCGGCCGCCGCAATCCGCCACACAGGCGCCGTTTCCAGGCGGCTTGCATCATAAGTGCCGCTATAATAACCAAGCGAAATATCTACAATTTTTTTATTGGTAAAATCGGCTTCTTCAACAAAAGTTTCCAGGGCGGAAAGGGCGGACACAACAGTTACCAGCCGGTCACCAAATCCCTGGGGTGTAACCCTGTCGATCTGCACTTCCACCGCTCCGTTTTCCGCAAGAAAAACTTCTATATAGGTGAAAAAAAGCGGAAAGCCCTGGTAAGTCTGTACATAGCGGAAATATGACCCCGTCTCGGTTGTCCTGGCCAGATCCATTTTAATCTCGCCGGTCAGCAGGTCCCAGTTTCTCAGCAACCTTTCCGCCTGGGCCCAGGATAATTCCGCCGTCTCCGGGTCCATTACATTCCGGTAGCAGACACGTCCGTCTTCCGTAACCTCCAGGTACTCATTTCCCCTCCAGCCTGCCAGCTTTCTTCCCGCCGGCATCATTGCTACCTCACTGTCAGGGAAAAAAGTATTTACCCAGAAGGATACATCCTCCTGCGGGCGGGACACATGCAGCAGGGCCAGTTGCGGAATCTGTTTCGGTATGGTTGTGAGCAGTTCAAAACCGTTTTCCACAAGCAGGTTTTCCGCCAGGGCAATTTCTTCCCGGCTCAGCATGCTGCCCTGCCGCAGTGACTGCGGGTTAAGCCACAGCTTATACCCCAAAAAGAGATTGAGGCAGAGAAAAAAACAGATTAAAATTGTCTTTACCCGTGAGAGGTCCATGGTATCCTCCTACTGCAGCCAGGCGATCAGTTCGCCGGTAAAGCCGTTTACCACAGCCGTCTGCCTGTTCGTAAACTGGATCCGCCAGGAAGGCTGTGCTATCGGCCGGCTGCCGGTGGTGCCTTCAACAAAATATGCCGCTTCCACAGACGCCACCTGCATCCCTGCAGCCCGCAAACCCAGGCCCGCCGCCACAGTCGCCAGAGCTTCCAACGGTGCCACCAGCGGCATGGGGTCGGTCAGCTGTTCGGAAAGTGTCAGGATTTGGCGGTTATAATATATTATTCCCCGGTCGGAAAACAACAGGGAAAGCGGCGCTTTTCTGCCAAACAACCGGTAGCCCCGTGAGGCACAGTTAAAAACAATTTCCTGAGTAAACCAGTGCTGGGTATAGACAATGGAACGGACATTTATCCTGATGGACTGGAGAAACAATTCCCGCGGCCAGCCGCCCAGCATGTGCAGGTGCTGGGCAGTTTCCTGCAAGATTTCTGCCCGGTCGAGTGTCCTGGTGCCGGGCTCGTTTTCCGGGACGGTAATTTCCAGTTCTCCATGGGCAAAAATACGCAAACCCCGCTGCCCGTCAGTATAAATGACCGCCCCGTTCCGCTCCTCAATACGCCGCATGAGGGCGGGATTAATAAAAAAGCTGCGCAGCAGCTTCTCCGTATCCAGATCTTCCGCAGCTGCCGCGTATACACTCATGACAGGCGTCTCTGCCGGCAGGAGAATGACGGCATCGCCGGCGGAAAAAGGTGCCAGCATTTCCGCATCGGCTTCTGTATAGACGGGAGCCGTCTTAAACAGTACAGCAAGCCTTGTCTCCCATGCTGCCGGCGGGACAAAGCCCTGCGCCTGCCACCATTTCCCGCTTTCATCATAATACCAGATGCTCTCCGCATCTTCGGCAAACCAGGTTATTTTTCTGATCTGCAGGCTCGCCACGGGCGAATCCGGGAACCACAGCACTGCGTCTACAGCCACCGGGAACTGTATTTCCACCCGCTCGCCCGTAAAAGCCGGCCTTAACCGTACATCCGGCAACTGCGGCGGGTTCAGCAAAAATTGCAGTGCCCTCCAGACGGGAGCATAACCGTCCGCCCAGGGAAACAGCTGCAGCCAGTTTTCCTCCGTTTTCAGGCACAGCACCGGATAGACCAGCTCCGCCTCCGGCCTGACTTCGCCGAAAGTTTCCACCTGTTCATAATCGGGCGACGAAGCAGTTTCCAGGTATGGCTGCCCAAAAAGCAAAGAGCCGGTCAAATAAAAACTTAACAGGACCAGCGCCAGGAGAACCACGGTTTTTATCCGTTCACGCATACCGTTTCCTCCTCCTTGTGGGCTGACAGCGGTAAACAGATGGTCACGGTGGTGGCTTTGTGCGGTTCACTCTGCAAGGTAATGGTACCGTGATGGGCGGCCACAATATCACGGGCTATGGCCAGCCCCAGCCCCGTCCCGCCATGTTCCCGTGAACGGGCTTTATCAACACGGTAGAAACGTTCAAAGACCCTTTCCACTTCTTCCGGCGGGATCCCGATGCCGTCGTCCGTCACCGTGATTTTGGCAGATTCTGCCGCCTGCTCCACGCAAACGGAGATCCTGCCGTTTTCCCCGGTGTATTTATAAGCATTTTCAATAATATTAATCAGCACCTGTTTAATGCGGTCCCGGTCGACAAAAACAGGGACAGGCCGGGCGGGCAGCTGCAGGCTTACCCGGCGCGGCTCGCTTTTATATTTCAGGCGGTATTCTTCCACCACTTCCCGGCAGATGGCGCCCAGGTCAAAGTGCGCTTTTTGCCACCTGACCTGCTTGTGGTCAATCTGGGACAATACCAGCAAATCTTTCACCAGGCGCACCATGCGCTCAATTTCTTTTTCCATGGTATTCAGAAAGGCAAGGCTGACCTTGGGCTCCGCGAGAGCGCCGTTCAGGAGTGTTTCCGTGTAGCTCTTCAGTGTGGTGAGCGGTGTACGCAGTTCGTGCGAGACATTGGCCACAAACTCCTGCTGCATGCGCGTTAACTCCCTCTCCTTGGTCACATCATGCAGCACAATCAGCACGCCGGACAGCAACTGTGCCGCTTCCTCGTCCTCTTTGTGAAAAGGAACATAGCCGGCCAGGATAATTTTTTGCGATGGCAGTGTCAGTTCCCGTGTTTTTTGTTTGCCGGAACGGGTTATGTCCGTTATTGTTTCCCCGGCAAAAAGGGGCTCCAGGACTTCCGCCGTCACCGCCGCCCCGGCGGGCAGACCGAGCAGCGTCCGTGCCGTCGGATTAACATGCAGAACCTGCCCGTCCCGGTCCAGGGCTACAATACCGTCGGTCATATGCTGCAGGATGGTTTCCACTTTGCTTTTTTCCGTGGAGATTTCCTGCATCGTCGCCTCCAGTTGCCGGGAAAGATAGTTAAACATCTCACCCAGGCGGCCGATTTCATCATCGGAACGGACAGTAACCCGCTGCCGCAAATCACCGTGGGCAATCAGAGCCGCTTTGGAAGTAACTTCCGCAATGGGTACTGTAATTGTTTTTGCCAGGAAAAAGCCCAGCACCACCGTCACGCCGATGACCAGCAGGGCGCCTGTGAGCAGGATCACCTGTATTTCCCGCAATGTTTGGTAAATGGGTTCCAGGGAGCCGCTTAAATAGACAACGCCCAGGTTTTTCTCACCACTGCGCACCGGCAGGGCAAGATAATGGGTTCTTTCCTGGGTTTCCGGGGCCAGGCGCACAGCTTCACTCCTGATTCCATTCAGAGCACGCGTAATCTCCTCCTGAATAATCCGCTGCCCCAGAAACTCTTTTTCCGGGTTGGAGGTGGAAATCACACGGCCAAAAGCATCGAGGACCATAATTTCATTGATGCCGGCGTAACGGGAATATTCCACCACCAGGCTGTCAATATCATTTGTTTCCTCTGTGTCGTCCAGGTAACGTTCCAGAAAATTGACCAACAATAGCCCCTGCGTTTCCATGTTGCCGGCAAAGGCTTCCAGATAATAGTTTTCCAGGGCCTGGGCCAGGAAAACGGCAAAAAACTGCATGGCAAACAAAATTATCAGCGTATAAATCAGGACCAATTTCCACTGGACACTTCTAAACATGACTGTCTTTCCCCATCAGGTAGCCGGCTCCCCTTTTAGTCAAAATGTAGCGCGGTTCGCTGGGATTGGGCTCAATTTTTTCCCGCAGCCGGCGGATCGTCACATCAACAGTCCGCTCGTCGCCGTAAAAATCGTATCCCCAGACATCTTCCAACAGTTTCTCGCGGCTGATGACATAACCCGCATGGCGCATCAGGTAAGCCAAAAGCAAATACTCCCGGTAGGTCAATTCGACCAGGCGCCCGTTCTGCCTCACTTCCATTTTGCCTGTATCTATGGTTATATCCTGGCAGGAAAGTAGCTCCCCCAGGGTTTCCTCTTTCTGCTGGACACGGCGCAGCAAGGCCTTGACGCGGGCCAGCACTTCCCTGGCCGAGAAAGGTTTGGTGACATAATCATCCGCCCCCAGTTCCAGCCCCAGCACTTTATCCAGCTCTGTATCTTTCGCTGTCAGCATAATGATGGGCACATAACTGTTGCTGCGAATTTCCCGGCAGACTGCAAAACCGTCTTTTTTGGGCAGCATAATATCCAGCAGAATGACATCGGGATTGGCAGTGCGGGCCAGCCGGAGAGCCTCCTCCCCGTCATAAGCCGTGATTACCTCATAGCCTTCCTGCTCCAGATTATATTTTAAAATTTCGGCGATAGGCTTTTCATCATCAACCACCAGAACCTTGCCCTTCACTTTAACCTCCCCCCTTAAACCATGCAAAAATTCTTTTCCCGTTTTGCTCTTCTAGTTGCAGGTTGAGTCCTTGCAGTCTTTTGCTTATTTGTCTCATAA
>DUUE01000403.1 GCA_012841735.1 Bacillota bacterium
CCCCTGCCAAGAAGCTGCAAATATTCAGCCTGGAATGATTGAACGCCGATACTGATCTTGGTAACGCCGGCAGCTTTAAGCACTGAAAGCTTTTCCTCGGTTACATCGTACGGGTGCAGTTCTATTCCTACCCCTTCTGTGATACTAAAGTAGCGGTTAAGTTGTTGTATAATCCGTTTTATTTCAGGCGCAAGCAGCGCAGGAGTCCCGCCACCAAAGTAAAGACTTGTCACTTCCTTCTTAACCGCACCGGCGGTCCTGCCCACCAGTTCAATTTCTGTCAGTAAAGCCTCAAGATATGGTTTAACTGAATTTTCTTCATACAAATACTTGCAATAAGGGCAAAAATCACAGAGTGAGCGGCAAAAGGGGATATGCACATACAAACCCAATTTTTTCGTCTTTTGATAATCCAGTTTATTGTCATATGTATTTGTAAAATGAAATGGCCTGAACGATCTTGTCAGCCATGCTCTTGTTGCTGTTGTCAGTATACTCATGGTTTCCCTCTCCCCCGAAGATGGCGTGAGTATATTTTAGCATATCTCCGCCCGCCCTGAATTCCCGGCTTAAAAAACATACACTGTTGCCTTGCCCTTGAACAGCCCGCCGGCACAGATGAAGAAAAGCCTGTTTTGTTGTGACAACAAAACAGGCTTTTTATGGCAAGTTGCTTTGCAGGCTACAGACCAAGGTATGCTTTCCTGATATGGTCGCTGTTCAGAAGCTCATCACTGGTACCGCTGGTTACAATCCTGCCGTTTTCCAGGACGTAGGCCCGGTCGGCAATCTCCAGGCTCTGGTTGGCGTTTTGTTCAATCAAAAAGATGGTAAGCCCCAGATCACGCAGGGATTTTAGCATGGCAAACGCTTCTTTGACCAGTTTGGGCGCCAGTCCGTAAGATAATTCGTCAAAAAAGCCCATTTTGGGATTGGACATCAGGCAACGCCCCATGGCCAGCATCTGCCGTTCGCCGCCGCTCAAAGTCTTTGCCAGCTGCTTCCGCCGTTCTTTTAACCGCGGGAACACGTTGTAAACATACTCCAGCCTGTTTTTCCTGATTTTCCAGTTGTTTTTCAGATAGCTCCCCAGCTCCAGGTTTTCCTGCACGGACATATCAGGGAACAGCCTTCCCCCTTCCGGCAGATAAGCAATACCATGTTCCACCACTTCATTGGGAGGCAGGCCGGTGATATCCTGGTCCAGGAAAGACACACTGCCCGCTTTAGGCCGCACCAAGCCGGTAATAGCATTCAGGAGTGTGGTTTTGCCTGCTCCGTTGGCGCCTAACAGGACAACTAGTTCTCCCTCCGCAACGTTCAGGGATACATCCCATAAAACTTGGACATTACCATAAGAAACATCTAGATTTTTTACTTCCAACATGAGCACGCTTCACTCTCCTAAGTAAATCTCAATCACAGTTTTGCTGGTGGAGATTTCTTCGGGGGAACCTTCGGCGATTTTCTTCCCGTGGTCAAGAACGACAATCCGTTCGCAGATATTCATGATGGCTTTCATGACGTGCTCAATCATGATAATGGTTATTCCCCTGTCCCTGATCTTGTTAACCAGTTCCATTGCTTCGCCCACTTCTGTGGGGTTCAGGCCTGCCATTACTTCATCGAGCATGAGTAGCACCGGGTTGGTTGCCAGTGCCCTGGCTACCTCCACCCGCTTTTGGTCCACAAGTGTCAGGCTCCCGGCCGGCAGATCACGGAAAGCCGACAGCCCGGTAAAAGCAATGTTTTCCTCCGCTGCTGCCGCCGCCTGGCTCCAGTTACCATTTTCCGGCGCTCCAAACAGGGCTCCCAGCAGAACATTCTGGAAAACACTCATTTCAGGGAAGACTTTGCATGACTGGAATGTGCGCACCAGGCCTTTGCGGCAAATCACATTGGGTTTCAGACCGCTGATTTTTTCTCCTTTGAAGAGCACTTTTCCCGCAGTAGGCACGTACGTTCCGGAAATAAGGTTAAAAAGGGTCGTCTTTCCCGCGCCGTTAGGTCCGATTAACCCCAGGATCTCCCCTTTCTCAACTGTGAGATCAACGCCCGAAACTGCTGCCAGCCCGCCGAAATATTTTGTTAAACCTTCAACTTGAAGTATTTGCATGTTTACCTCCTTCAGCCTTGAGCCCTTTTTGCCGGGCCTGGGTGGTCAGCTTTTTCCAAATGTTTAGGGCAAGGCCTGTCAGGCCGTTTGGCAGATAGAGAATTGTCAGCACCATTACGGTTCCGAAGATCAGCATGTAATGGTAGGGGTACTTGGTAATGAGGATCTCCCGCAGGTATGTGAAAGCGGCGGCACCTACCAGGGGGCCGAGCAGATTCCCCATACCGCCAAAGATTGCCATCAGCGTGGGGAAGAAGGAATAATTCAGGTCAAAGGCAATATAGCAGTCGATATAAAGCATTCCAGTCGCCATAATGGTACCGGCCATTCCCACGAAAAAGGAGCTTACGGCAAAAGTCAACACTTTCAGGGTGACCACATTGATCCCGATATGGGCGGCCGCCTCCTCACAGCTGCCGATACTTTTCAGGGCGAGGCCGTACTTGGAACGTTTGATCAGGTAGATGGTGACCAGCAGCAGCAGCGTAATCGCAAGCAAAACATAGTAGACGGTGACATCATTGACCCTGGTCACGTAATGTCCCCGCACGCCTGCAATATTGATTTCATACCAGTGCAGAACCTGTTTAATCAGTTCCACCGAGCTTAAAGTAAAAATGGCAAAATAAATGCCCTTCAGTCTGAGCGTGATGGCGCCGATCAGCAAAGCCAGGGCAAATCCGGCCACACCGCCGCACACTATCAGCAGGGGGAGAGGCAGTTTATCTCCCAAAAGTCCTGCCGTGTAAAGCCCGGCGCCATAAAATGCCGCCGTGGCCAGGGAAGTGTAGCCTGTTGTCCCGGAAAAAAGCGACCAGCTTAGAGTCAGGATGACAAACATTAAAACTGTTCTTAAAAGGACAACCGCGTACGGCTTGGCAAAAGAAGGCAATGCGATCATCAGAGCAATTACCAGCACGATCAGCAGAGGCACAACATACTTGGATATTCTCTCGAGTTGCTTCATATGGCATTACCTCCCGAAAATACCTGACGGCTTAACCAAAAGCAGGACCATAAACAGCAAGTAATAGGCGGCCATATACAGCCCGGGGTCTTTGGAACTGACAATGGCGCCGAAAATGCCCAGCAGAAAACCGCCGATCAGGCTGCCCGGTATGCTGCCCAAACCGCCAAGCACAACCACTATAATGGCAATGATGGTATATTGCATCCCCATGGTGGTATAAATGGGGAAAACCATGCTGATCAGCATGCCGGCAAAACCTGCCATCATGGCGCCAAAAGCAAAACAAAGGGCAAGCATCCTGTTGATGTTGACGCCCATCAAACCGGCAGCTTCAGGGTCCTGGGAAGCCGCCCTGATTGCTTTCCCTGTCCGTGTCCTTGTCAGGAAGAGGTAAAAGAAAAGACAGATTAAAACGGCCGCCACAAGAATTACCAGGCGGTTGGCAGAAAAACGGATATCCCCCAAATAAACCGAGTAAGCCATGTAAGAGTAGCCTTGGACATTTGTGCCCCAAATAAAAATGGCAATACTTTGGACTACAAACAGAACACCAAATGCCATCAGCATGGAACTGCCTTCAAAAACTGCGGGGCTCGGGGTTCTGTCTTTTAAAGTCTTAAAGAGGATTCTATGGATGAGATACCCCACAACAAACAGTACCGGTCCCGCCACAGCCAGGCCAAAAAGCGGGTTAATGCCAAGTTTAGCATGCAGGATAAAAGTAATGAAAGCCCCTACCATAATAAACTCGCCGTGGGCAATATTTAAAATGCGCGCAACCCCGTATTGCAGACTCAAGCCCACAGCAGTAATGGCATAAATCCCGCCCAGAAGCAAGCCGTTGACGAGTATGTTGATAAAAGCGATCATTTGGTCAACTCCTGTCGGTCAGTCTAGAAAGTGGCAGGCTGCCTAAACGGTTACCGCCGGCAGCGACGGCACCCCCGCCGTGCCGCGGCACCCTTCAGGGCAGCCTGCATCCTCAGCATTTTTTCTCAGACACGATATACCCTAGGGACCGGGCCATGCCGGTTTGGGGATAAGGGGCTTCGCCGTGGCCTTTTCAGACGGGGCAACTACTTCGAAAATCCCGTTCTGCCACTGGCCTACCTGTCCGGGATAGCACTCTGCGGGAATACCGCCGTTTTCAAACCAGACTTCTCCCATGACAGTATCAAATTTCTCTGTGGCGATGTAGTCTTTCAGGACTGAGTTGTCAAGTGTGCCGGCTTTCTCAATAGCCTGTTCGATAACTTGCAGCCCGGAATAGTAGACCGCCTGACCCCACCAGTCAATATTCCTCTGACCACCCTGATGCTCAATCAGGCGCTTCGCCAGATCAGCCATGGCAGGCGAAGATTTTTCGTTCCATGCACCCCAGCCCATGACACCTTCCGCTGCCGGTCCAAAAATTTCGGTAAATACTTCGAGGCAGATTCCGGGGCCGAAAATCATAACTTTGGGATTGTAATCGGACTCTATGCACTGCCCCATAACCTTGAAGTTTTCATCAGGATAGGCGCAGCACAGCAGGGCTTCCACATTTTTCGCCTTTGCTTCTTCAATCAGAGCCGAAACGTCCTGTACTCCCAGCGGTATGCTCTTGCTGAATTCAACCGAAATACCGGACATCTCCAGCAAGGGAGCCAGGGCGCCGGAATACTCAATACCGTGCTGGTCAGCAATAAAAATAATACCCGCCGATTTAATACCATTTTCAGCCAGCATTTTGACAAACGGCTCCACCTGATGAGTGGCGTAGTTTAACAGGGAGAAGAAATAAGGCAGACTGGCCATCATCGGTTCCAGTTCTTTTGCACCGCCCTCGGCACCCATCAACAGGTATTCGTGGTCGTTGGCAATGGGCGCCGCTGCATGCAGGAAACCGGTGCTGATGGGAGCCAGCAGCAGATCGACCTTGTCTTCAACCATCAGTTTCTTCATCAGGTTGATCATGGTGTTCACATCTGAGGTGTCATCGTAAACCCTCAGTTCGACAGGCAGCTCTTTGTCGTATTCCTTCACATAAATGCCGCCGCGCTCATTAACCTCGTCAACCCACATACGGTAAACAGGACCGAAACAGGATTGATCCTGAATGGCCAGAGGCCCGGTCAGCGACCTGGCAGCGCCGATGACAATTTTGTCTTTGTCGGGAAGCGGCTTGGCATTGCCGGAATTATCATTGTTGCCGTTGTTGTTCCCGGAATTGCCGGCACAACCGCTAAGTAACAAAACAAATACCAGACAGGCAACTAGGAAAATAAAGAGAATTGATTTCTTTGTCACTACGCTTTACCCCCAGTATTATTTATTTTCGGTGAACACCAGCGACAAAATTTGCCTTTTTTCTGCCCGGAAAGTTTACCCCCTTTCACCTGGCTTAATTTTTCTGAATTTGTCAAAGTATTAAAATGTTATAGATATTATATATATTAACAATATATTAAAAGAATTTTTTTGTCAATTTTACCTTTTGCCTTATTGTAAATTTTCCCCCGGTTATGATGTAACTTTTTTGCTATTTTGACCAAATACACAAAAAAGGCGGCTCTGTGGACGCCTTTTTTGTGCCGGTGGCAACTTCTCCGCAGTCTGCCGCCGGCTAAAATGCAAAGGATTCTCCCGGCTGCAGCACCCTGATTTCAACCCGGGGCGCCTTTTCAGCAGCCAGGGAAATAAAACTGTCAGCATTTTGTTCCAGCACAGGAAAGGTTTTATAGTGCATGGGCACGGCTAGCCGGGGCTGCAGCAACTGCAGTGCCGCAGCCGCCTGCAGCGGGTCCATGACAAAAACACCGCCAATGGGCAGCAGGGCGACATCAATCTGATACAGGTCCCCCAAAAGTTTCATCGTGGCAAAAATCCCGGTATCACCTGCATGATACAGCACCTTGCCGTCTTCCAGCGTGACAATGAAACCGCAGGGTGTTCCGGCTTCCGCAGAATGAACCGCCTGCGTCATGGTAATGTCAATTCCTTTAACGGTGATACTGCCGCCAATATTCATTCCGGACCCGCCGTTGACAATATTTTCCGCCGGCACACCATCACGCTTTGCCCGCGCCACCAGTTCAGGCTGGCCGACAAGCACGCCCGACCCTTTTGCTAACAGGGCGGGAAGGTCGCTGCCGTAATGATCATGATGGTCATGTGTCACCAGGATGACATCGGGCGGCTCCAGCTCCTCCACCCGCACAGGGCAGGCAGGATTGCCGGAAATCCAGGGGTCAATCAGTACTCTGCCGCCCTGGGCCGTAGTAATGGCAAACGCAGCATGGCCGAGCCACGTAAGCAGGTTTGGCATCACACCAACCTCCTGTTTTTCTTTTTGCAAGTAATTATATACATTCAATTCGCTGTCTACACCCTCCTCCCCTTTTTTAAAATTATCGAAGTTCACCTCTCAGAACCAACAATGCCGAAATACTTCTGCGCTTTAATCTCTCTAAAAACTCCTGAACACATTTGTTACATAAAAGCCATTCATAATACGTTCTAAACCAATCCAGAATACTTCTCGAAGAATTTCATCAGCTTTTCAATAATCATTTGCTTTTTCTCAGCCCTGCCACCGCCAAAGCGGGATACAGGAGGCATGATTTTATCAATCGCTGTACCTGTTGTTTTCAGCATACCGTCGCGCAAAGCATTATCCATGAAACGCCTGGTTTCTTCAGGTTTTAATTTTTCTTCTTCTATAAGTGCTGCAATATCCGCTTCCTTACGCTCATGCAGGAATTTTCGCCAGTCCTCATCTACGTTTGTTGAAACATTGACCTGCTCAATAAAACGCTCGATCAGCTCTTTTTTGCTGCGAAGCTCAAGGCTGGAATTAATGGCTTTGTCTATGGATATAAGGATGGTTTTATCCTTGCAGTTGGATTCCTGATATTTGGCCACAAGCATAAGGATATAATCAATATTTACCTCTATCTGCCTGATAAGTTCAATCTCGAAAATTATATCATCATTGATGGTTTCCTTATCTCCGTCAGCGCCCTTTCTGTATTCCTGATACAGGTCAATATAAATGCTCTGATAGTCCTGAAAATCCCTTTCAGACAGAATTTCATTCCCTTCAAAGTCATCAAATGAAGTAAGAATATTTCTGAGCCGAAGAATTGCTCCAAATAACTTGATAAAGTCTTTTTCAGCCTTTTCTCCGAGAATACGCTGCCCAAGAGGATACTGCGTTACCAGGGTGGCAATTAATTCTTCATAGCCTGGCTTGTGCTCGCCGTTCTCATCATATCCCTTATAGTAATCTTCGTATGTTTTAAGCAGTACAATACCGCCTGCATCCTTATTGCCAAAAAGGGCAATGGCCTTGTCCGTTTCTTCTTTCAGGTCCCTGAAGCAAACAATATTCCCGTAGGTCTTTACGCTGTTTAGAATGCGGTTAGTCCTGGAAAACGCCTGCAGCAGTCCGTGCTGCCTCAGATTTTTGTCTACCCACAGCGTGTTAAGAGTTGTAGCATCAAAGCCTGTGAGGAACATATTGACGACAATCAGTATATCAACTTGCCGGTTCTTGACACGCAGGGAAAGGTCTTTATAGTAATTCTGAAACTTGTCCGCGGAAGTATTAAAATTTGTGCTAAATGTCGCATTGTAATCCCGGATAGCCGCCTCAAGAAAATCCCGGGAGCTCTGGTCAAGGTTTTCCATACTAAAGTCCTCTTCTGGCAACAGCCCATCCGGCTCTTCCTCATTGGCACTGAAACTGAAAATGGTTGCGATAATAAGATCACGGTTCTTTTCCGTTATCTGCTTTTTAAACTCATTATAGTATTTGATTGCCATGGGGATGGAAGAAGTGGCAAATATGGAGTTAAAACCGGCAACACGCCTTGTTTCACGCTTCTCTATTATTCTCCTGGGATTTTGTTTATCGGCCTCTTCCCATTTTGCAGGGAATGTATAATAACTGTTGCGTTTTGTTTTCTGGTCGAAATGGTCAAGAACATAAGCGACAATTTCACTGATTCGCTGCGGATCTGCCAAAGCTTTTTCCCGGTCTATAGCATAGACTTTTTTGTCATTAATATGATCTGGCATTTTGATGGTATTGATAAAATCGATTCTGAAAGGCAGTACATTGCCATCATTGATAGCATCCACAATGGTATAAGTATGCAGTTTATCTCCAAAAGCCTGCTCGGTTGTACGGAGGAGCGGATTGCCGCCTGAAGCAGCATTTGCAGCAAAAATCGGTGTTCCCGTAAAACCGAAAATATGATATTTCTTAAAACTCTTCGTGATGGCCTGATGCATCTCACCAAACTGCGAACGGTGGCACTCATCGAAAATCAATACAACATGTTTTTTATAAATATCATGCTGCTTGTTTAAACGGATAAATCTATCCAGCTTTTGAATGGTGGTAACAATGATTTTATATTCATGAGGATTTCCCTTTTCATCCCTGTCTTCCAATTGCCTTTGCAGTACCTTTGTCGATGTATTGCCATTGGCAGCGCCTTTTTCAAAGCGGTCATATTCTTTCATTGTCTGATAATCCAGATCTTTACGGTCAACAACAAACAGCACCTTGTCTATAAAAGGCAAGGCAGAAGCCAGTTGCGCTGTTTTGAAGCTGGTCAGGGTCTTACCGGAACCCGTCGTATGCCAGATATATCCCCCTGCAGCCACTGTACCCATTTTCTTGTAGTTGGTTGATATGACAATACGGGATAAAATACGTTCTGCAGCGGCGATTTGATAGGGGCGCATGACAAGGAGCAGATCTTCAGATGTGAAGACACAGTATTTCGTTAAAACATTCAAAAGGGTATGCTTGGCAAAAAACGTTTTGGTAAAGTCCACAAGGTCAGGAATAATTTTATTATTTGCATCTGCCCAAAAGCTCGTAAACTCAAAGCTGTTGCTTGTCTTCTTACTCCTCCGCCGCTCGTTGCTTCTTTGCTCTTTAATATGGGCATTTCTTGTAGTGTTACTGTAATACTTTGTATGGGTACCATTGGAGATTACAAAAATCTGTACATACTCAAACAAACCGGAAGCTGCCCAAAAGCTGTCGCGCTGGTAACGGTTAATCTGATTAAAGGCTTCACGGATAGCAACACCCCGCCGCTTTAACTCCACATGGACAAGGGGCAGTCCGTTAACAAGTATGGTCACATCATAACGGGTTTTATGCTTACCGCCGGTTTCTTCGTACTGGTTAATCACCTGCAGGCGATTGTTATGAATACTCTTCTTATCCAAAAGATA
>DUUE01000399.1 GCA_012841735.1 Bacillota bacterium
TCATTGGCGTGAAAGAGCCCTACCTCCTGCGCGATACGGAGATGATCGAGCACCACCTCAGTTTAAATGCATTCCGCAAGATCAAGCTTCTCTACAAGTTCCTCCAGGCCAATCCCGCCGTCATGGAGCAATTCAACCGCTATAAGCTGGAGCGTAATAAACTCAGGCGGGGCGATTAGCGCCGTATTTTGGGACAACAAGGTACGTCCCCATTGTCCCACCTGGGACAAAAAGGTACGTCCCCGGTGTCCCATTTTGTTAGACGGCGGCTTTTGCACCGGCAATCCGGTAGATTTGTTTTCCCGTTACCGGCGGGCCGGCGGCGTAGATTTCATCCACCTTTAGGCCCCGGGGATCGATGACCCCTTTAACCTGGAAGGAGATCACGTCGGGCGTGATCACGCTGGCGGCACAGCGGGTCCCCTCCGGCAACTTGAGGGCCGGGACCAGGTAGTCGCCTTTAACCCCCACTCCCGGTATGATTTCCAGCTTGAGCCTGCCGCCGGCATTATAGGCCGCCACCTTGAGGCTCATAAGCCGGGAGTAGATCTGCCCCACATTGGCGGGAAAGTTGGGCTTTCCCCCGGACAGCAGGCGGGTTTTCATGAAGCCGCCCAGGACTTTTAAGAGGGGATATTTCCTTAACGGAGTGACCGATTTTATCTTAATGACCCCGGCGCTCCTGATGCCGGTATAGGCATTGTAGCGGACCAGGTCGCTGCGGTTAATCCGATCCAGCAGGGGGCCCGACTCCTCGAAACGGTCAAACAAGCCCTCCACCTCAAAATAGTTCAATTTCTGATCCATGACCAGCAGGGTTACCTGCGGGTTCTCCTTCAGGTTCCGGGCTGTCTTCCACAAAAAGAGATTCCCGAAAATAATGTCTCCCCGGTAAAATTCGGTGCAGGTGATCACCACCAGGTTGGGGTTGCCCCGGCTGTCCATGGTGGCAAAAAACTTGGGGTTTAACATGTGGTTCAACAACTCCGCCTGCTTCTCGCTGAGCATGGCTACACCCCCTGTTCATAATTTGAAACAGTAATATTCCTGACTCCCGATATCTCCATGATCCGGCGCAAATCCATCATCGTGCTCTCCTTAACCCGCGCGGTGCCTTTAAGGGGAAAATCCAGCTGCAGCTTCTCGTAATCGGCGGCGCAGATGTCGTTGTAGCCCAGGAGATCGATCCGCTCCGCCGCCGGGAGATTCTCCCTAATAAAGAGGGCCAGGTCCCTGATGTTCTCTGCATCGCCGGTATAGCCGGGGATTACCGGCACCCTGATCCAGACGGGGATGCCGCTGCGCCCCAGCCAGCAGGCATTTCCCAGGATGAGCCTGTTGGAGACGCCGGTATGGAGGCGGTGCTTCTCCTCGTCAAATATTTTAAGATCGTAGAGCACCAGCTGGGCCCGGGGCACTACTTCGCGGAATATCTCCGGGCCGATGTAACCGCAGGTATCCAGGCAGACGTGAACCCCTTCCTCCTGCAGGCGGGGTAAAATGTTCAGCAGAAACTCGTGCTGCAGCAGGCACTCTCCCCCCGAGAAGGTGACCCCGCCCCCGGAATTCCGGTAAAAAGGGCGGTCCTGGAGCAGCCTGGCCAGGAGGTCATCAACGGTGATTTCCTCGCCAATGGCCCGGATGGCCGTGGCCGGACAGACCCTGACGCAGGTCAGGCAGCCCTGGCAATCCGGAGAAAAGACAATCCCCTTTTCAGTGAAAATCAGGGCTCCCCGGGGGCAGTTTTCCCGGCAGGTGCCGCAGCCGATGCAGCGCAGCCGGTCATGAACAAGATGCACTTTTAAGCTTAAGCCCTCGGGATTCTGGCACCACCGGCAGGACAGGGGACACCCCTTCATGAATACGGTGGTGCGAATTCCCGGGCCGTCTTCCGTGGACATGGTCTGAATGTTAAAGATCGTGGCTGTATCCCGGTTCATGGTCTGAGTGCTCCTTATATGGCATGACTCTCCCTTCTGATGATTTCCTGCTGAATCTCCGGCCCCAGGTGCACAAAGTAGGCATTATACCCCGTTACCCGCACCAGCAGGTTGGTATATGCGGCCGGGTTCTCCAGGGCCTTGCGCAGCAGGCCGGGATCGATCATGTTAACCTGTAAAGCCGATCCCCCAATCTCATGGTATGTCTTCAGAAAAGAGATGAATTTTTCGATATGCTCTTCATCCCGCAAAAAGGAGGGATTGAAGCTCATGGTATGGGAGGCCCCGTTGGGAACGGTCTCCAGGCCCAGCTTGCCCACGGAAGCCACGGCGGCGGTTGGCCCCCGGCGGTCCACCCCGTTGACGCAGCAGACTCCGTTGGAGAGGGCCTGCCCCCGGGCCCGCCCGTCGGGCGAGGACGCCGTGAGGGGAGCATAGGAGATCCAGTAGTTCCAGGAGAGGTAGCCCGCCCGGAAGCGCCTCCCGGTGGCCGGAGAGGTCCGCTGAAAGACCTTCCGGCTCCAGTAGCTGTTTATTTCCCGGGCCATGCTGTCGGCGTAATCGTCGTTGTTGCCGTACTTGGGAGCCCGGTTGATCAGCATCTGCTGCAGCACCTCGTGCCCTTTAAAATCCTCCCGCAGAGCCTCAAGCAGCTGCTCCATGGAAACGGCCCGGTCATCGTAGACCAGCTTGCAGACGGCGGTTACCGAGTCTGCCATGGTGGCCATCCCGACCCCCTCAACGGTTATAAACTTGTAAACGGCCCCGCCGCGGTTGACATCCAGGGCCTTCTCAATGCAGCCGTCCACCAGCAGGGAGAGGTAAGGCGTGGGGTCGTAGACGCTGCGAATCCGGTCCGCCTCCGCGGCCAGGTCCATCAAGCGATCCAGGACAAAATCCAGCTGGCGGTAGAAGGCTTTCAGGAAATCTTCCTTTTTATAAAAGCGCCGGGGATCCCCGGTCCGGGGGCCCACCTGCCTGCCGGTTTGCATGTCTTTCCCGTCGTTAAGGGCCAGCTCCACCGCCTTGGCCAGGTTAACGTTGCAGTCAACGGTGCCCGAGCGGTCATTGCCCTGCATGGTATTTTCCAGGCAGCCCACGGGAGCGTAATCCCAGACATCTTCCCGGGGCACGCCCTGGAATTCCAGGGCCTTCATGGAGATCCGGTCGAAGTTGATCAGGAAAGGAGCGCCCTGCGCCTTTTTAATCATGGAGGCCATTTTTTTAAGCAGCTCCGGGGAGGAGTTGCCGTGCAGCCGGATGTTGGGCTTGGGCTCGATCAGGTTTATCTCCTCGATGACCTCCAGCATGAGCATGGTCAGATCGTTGGTCAGGTCCTCTCCCCGGGGGCCGCAGCCGCTCAAGGTAATCAGCTGGCCGAAGCCGGAGTTTATGCCCTGGTTGCGGGCGGCCCGGCCCTGGTAGTCATAGACATAATTGTGCTTAATCCAGAAACAGTGCAGCAGCTCCTTGGCAAACTCCCGGGTCAGGACGCCTCTCTCCAGGTCTGCCTTGTAGAAGGGATAGAGGTACTGGTCAATCCGCCCGTAGGAAAGCCCGGCGCCCGGGTAGGACTCAGCGGCCATGATCAGCATGTGGGTGAACCAGAGCGCCTGGAGAGCTTCCCAGAAGCTGCGCGGCTTCTCGTAGGGGACGCGGGATACTATTTCCCGCATCCGGCTCAGCTCTTCCCGCCTTCCGGGGTCCTTTTCCTTTTCCAGAATACCCGAAATAACCTCCGCGAAGCGCCGGGAGATGATCAGGGGAGCCCCGGTGGAGATTTTCAAAGCGTTGAGGTAAGCCAGCTTCTCCGGCGAGTTCTCCCCGGCCATCCGCTCCGAAACCTGCTCCGCGATGCCCCGGAAACCGATTTGCAGCACTTTGCGGTAATTCGGTATGAGGTGGCCCGGTATGGCCCCGGTGTTGCCGAGGCCCAGGTCATGGGCTTCGGTCATTTGCTTAAACCAGCGGTAGGTATCCCTGGCCCAGCGCGCCGCCTCCTTCTTATCGAGATTCTTGGAGAGGGCCGTATTGAAATGGGAGCCGACAATAAGCTCCCCCTCCAGCACCTGGGCCGGCAAGTGCTTCTCCAGGACCAGGTTGAAAAAGAGAGCCCGCCGCTCCGCTATGGACAGCCGGTAAAAATCCGGCGGCACCTCCACTTTTTCGGCCATGGCTTTAACCGTGTGCCTGGTAATTTGCGCAAACAGAAACACTTCCGGTACCACGCCCCAGTTGTACGGGGCGTACAGCTCATCCCAGGGATCGCCGGTAGAGTAGGCCAGGCATTCGTTGCGGTAGTACTCCCGTTCATAAAAAGACCAGTACTCATCCCTCAGCCTCTGCACACGTGGGCTCAGGGTGCCGGCTTTCCATACCTGCACAGCCATCCAGAATACCTCCTTCCGGAATATTTAAGAGCAAACCATAACCTTCAACCGGAACATCTCTTCAAGGCACGTATCCGACCGGAGTATTTCATAATTCTCTTAAGTATTTAATATTTCGCCACTGTTCCGCCAATACCTGTCCTGGAGAAACTGAAGAGGATATATAGGAAGAGCCGGCCAAACTCGCGCCAAGCAGGTTGGCCTGCGATAATAGCAGGAAAATGGCGACCTTATCCCAGGCGCTTACAGGATGACAATATCACAGGCCGACAACACAATTGCTCAAAAAAGACTTGTTTTCAACCCCGAAATGTAGTAAAATCCTGATTGCAGGGGCCATTAGCTCAGCTGGTAGAGCACCTGACTCTTAATCAGGGTGTCCCGGGTTCGAAGCCTGGATGGCCCACCATTAAAACCCCGCAAATAAGGGATTTGCGGGGTTTTTTCTTATTCCACAGATTAGTATAAAAACGAGAGGTTTGGAATTGATTTTAAACCAACCAGGGTGACCAGTGCTTTAAAACGTTTTGCCAAAGCTCATGACCATTCCAAGCTTCCCCGGTTTCTTCAGCCATATCGTTGTAGTTTGGGAGATTAATCCCTATGTAAATATCGATCCAAATCCAGCCGTAACCTTCAATCTGCTCTAATTTTTCCGGTAATTGCTTTATTTCAGCCAACCCTTCCAAAGCATACAGAAACCGCTCTGGCTGCACAATGCATTTAAGGGCCCCTCCGTAGTACTTCCAAATGGCCTTATCCCAAGGCAGACTACTGGAGTATGGATCAAAGAGTTTCGGGTCGTCTACAACTCCGCCGCTAATTTCCAAGTATGCCGGGAGTCCGCTAGCATTTTGACAAATTAAATCCAAGGCAGCTTGTACTTTTCCGTTTCCCATGTCTTTTATAAACGAATGCCAGCACCACTCATGACTCATAATAAAGCTATGGCCTTTCCGTGATAAAAAACTGGCCATTGCTTTCGCATCAAGACCCTTTTCTACGTTCAAGCCGAAAAAAATTTCCCCTGAATCCTGCTTAAAAACAGTAATTTTACCGTGATTGTAGGCCGGCCAAGTGGTCGACGGCGTTATCCACCATAGCGTGTTTTCCGGTTTATACGGGTTCCACGGGCGTAGGGTAAATCTTTTGCCCTTCTGTTGAGGGATGGCTTTATGTATATCCATAACCGCTTTTCTAACATTTGGGTAACAACAATACGGTGCTTGTTCTGTCATTTTAAACACCCCTTTCTCCGATTCGTCAGGTAGTCAACCATTTCCTTCTTTGAGATCCGGAGATCCTTCGCTTCGCTCAGGAGGACAGAAAAAGAACAGACGGACTAAAATAAGATCAGGAGGATTGAAAAAAGACAAGACAAACAGAAAAGAACAACGTGTCATAAAAATAAAGCTCAGGATGACTGAAAGAACAAAAAGAACAGACAACAACATAAAGGCTGCCTGTTCTTTTCCCAGATATGTTTAATCCATTACTCGTCTTTTTTGGTGTCGCAGCAAGTTTTCTCTTTCTTTTCTCCATGGCACCGCTTGATAAGTTTTTCGCTGCATTTGCCATCTTTTGGCCTGCGCTCTGGATGTTCACATTTTGATTTTGATTCACACCCCATTCCGGTTTCTTCCCCCCTTTCTGCAGCAAGAACGATAATTAAGAA
>DUUE01000153.1 GCA_012841735.1 Bacillota bacterium
CAGGCTTATTTTTTTTCTGGACAGGTACCTGGAAAGACAGTTGCTCCGCCAGCCTTACCTGCGCAAAAGGACAGTGGAAGAGCTCCTGAAAATCGATGAAAATTTCGGCATCGCGGAAGTCCAGCTCGCAAACGCCGCCTGCCCCTGGATAGACAAAACCCTGGGGGAAATCCGCCTGCGCGACCAGGGCGTGATGGTCCTTTCCATCCGCCGCACGGACGGCAATATGATCAGGGCGCCGCGGGGAACGGACTTCCTGCGCCGGGGAGATATTTTACTTGTCTACGGGCGCCCCCGCTTCATCCGCCGCCTTATTGAGCAGGCCACCTAGCGTTTCCTGCAGGGCACGGTAGAGACCGGCTTTTTCCCTGACGACAGTGCCCTTTGCCTTGACCGCGTTCAGGAGCCTTGTGCCATTACCGCCGGTAAAGTCGCGCTCCGCCTCCCCCCGTTCTTCCAGGATATACACCGGTTTCCCCGCTTCCGCCGCCGCCAGGGCGGCTTCAATATTCAGCAGGTTACCATGGCCCAGGGGGATTTCCGCCAGCACCACCGCCCCGGCCTGCTCAAGCAGGGCCAGGTGCTCCCGGTGGCGTTCCGCCGAAATCCCGGAAAAGGGCGCTTCCGTAATGACGGCCACAGCCAGTGCCCTGGCCGCTTCCCAGTCGCTGTCACCCACATTCAGGACCCCCGTTGTGACCGTATATCCCGCCTCCGTCAGGTCACGCATCAGCCCGCCACCGCTCCCGCCGCCGGCAATAATATGGACAGGCGGAGTTTTCTTCCGCTGCCGGCTGCGTGTCCCGGGGAGCAGGGAAACCTGGGGCGTGCCGAACACAGGATGGGGCGTCACCAGCACACGGATGCCGTACACTTCCTCCAGGTGCTCCGGCGTCAGGACACGGGCGGGGTGGCCGCAGGCATGGATGCGGCCGTTGTGCACCAGCACCAGCTCCTGGCAAAAGTAAGCGGCCAGGTTTAAATCATGCAGCACCGCCACCACCGTCAGTCCCTCCGACGTGCTGAGGTGTTTGAGCAAATCAAGAATCTCCTGCTGATAGCCGATATCCAGGTGCGCCGTGGGCTCATCCAGCAAAAGCACTTTCGGCTGCTGAGCCAGGGCCCTGGCAATCATCACACGCTGCCTTTCGCCGCCGCTTAATTCCGTAACCGGGCGCTCGCGCAAATGGGTGCAGCCGGTCACGGCAAGGGCATGATGCACAATTTCATAGTCGGCAAGGGATTCTGACTGGAAACGGCCGAGATAGGGCGCGCGCCCCATCAGCACCACGTCTTCCACCGAGAACTGGTAAGAGGCCGTGGTATCCTGCGCCACCACCGCCAAGTTGCGTGCCAGGGATTTGCGGGTAAAGGCGGCAAGCGGCTGCCCGCCCAGCAAAATACAGCCGCCCTGCGGCTGAAGCAGCCGGGAAAGCAGTTTCAGCAGGGTCGTTTTGCCGCCGCCATTAGGCCCGATAATACCAAGGAAACTGCCTTGCGGGACATAAAAAGTAGTCCCGTCAAGCACCGCATGTTCCCCGTAGGCAAATGTCACGTCCTGAATTTTAAGATCCATAGGTCTTCACAGCCTTATTTCTCTTTTCTTTTTCCGCAGCAGGTAAATAAAGAAAGGCGCACCGACAAAAGCGGTAATAATGCCAACCGGGA
>DUUE01000085.1 GCA_012841735.1 Bacillota bacterium
AAAATCAAAAAAGGCATGATCCCCAAAGTTGAGGCCTGTTTCACCGCCCTGGAGCACAACGTGAACAGGACGCATATTATTGACGGCCGCCTTCCCCATTCACTGTTGCTGGAGATTTTTACGGACCATGGTATCGGGACCATGGTTACCGCGTAAACGTGAAAGGAGGGAAGAGTATGGATGTCAAAGCGCTGGAAGCAAACTATATTATGAACACTTACAACAGGCAGCCGGAGACCACGCTGTATCTGACGCACGGCCAGGGACCGTATGTCTGGGATGAGGGGGGCAAACGCTACCTGGATTTTGTCGGCGGCCTGGCCGTCAACAGCCTGGGACACTGCCACCCGCACGTTGTGGAGGCTGTCTGCCGGCAGGCACAAACATTGCTGCATACTTCCAACCTGTACTATACTGAACCGCAGGCACACCTGGCACAGCGGCTGGTTGCGCATTCCTGTGCCGACAAGGTTTTTTTCTGCAACAGCGGTGCGGAAGCCAATGAGGCGGCCATCAAGCTGGCACGCAAATACGGCAAAAAGTACCGCCACCCCGAAGCCCATGAGATTATTACCGCCGCCCGTTCTTTCCACGGGCGGACACTGGCGGCTGTGACGGCAACAGGCCAGCCCAAATACCACCGGGGGTTTGAACCCATGGTTACCGGCTTCAGGTATGCCGAATTCAACAACCTCTCCTCTTTTGCCGGACTGGTTACGGAGAAAACATGTGCCATTCTGGTGGAGCCGGTCCAGGGGGAAGGCGGCGTTTACCCGGCAACGGCGGAATTCCTGCAGGGGCTGCGCACTCTGTGTGACCGGCACGGCCTGCTTTTAATTTTCGATGAAGTCCAGTGCGGCATGGGGCGGACCGGGAGGCTCTTTGCCTATGAACACTATGGCGTGGAGCCGGACGTCTTTACACTGGCCAAAGCGCTGGGCGGGGGGCTGCCCATCGGGGTGATGGCCGCCAGGGGCAGGGCGGCGGAAATTTTTGTCCCCGGCGACCATGCCTCCACTTTTGGCGGGAACCCGGTAGTCTGTGCCGCAGCCAATGCGGTGCTGGATGTTCTGACAGCGGATGGTTTCCTGGAGCAGGTGACCCGCCTGGGAGCGTATTTGTGCCGCAGGCTGCCGGAACTTAAGCTTTCCGGGCTGACGGAAGTACGGGGGCTGGGGCTGATGATAGGGGCTGAATTTGCCGGTGATGCCGCCACTGTGGCCCGCCTCTGCCAGGAAAAGGGCCTGCTGGTAAATTGCATCGGCGGCAAAGTTCTGCGGTTTTTACCGCCGCTGATTGTAACACAGGAACAGGTAGATGCGGCCCTGGCGGTTTTGCAGGAAGCATGTGCGCAAGCCGGAGAAGAGTGACGCGACAATTTCCGTAAGATGTTATGGTGCCCGTCGCCTGGGAAAACAGCAGGCCGGCCGGCAGCAGAAAAGAAAGGATGAGCAAAATGCCCGGTTTCAGGGGAAGAGATTTTCTGTCTGTGAATGATTTTTCCCGGACAGAACTTGTGGAAATACTAAAATTCGCGCAGGAACTGAAAGCCAGTCCGGCAGCCGGCAGCCGGCTGCTGGCAGGGAAAACCCTCGGGATGATTTTTCAGAAAGCGTCAACCAGGACGCGTGTGTCTTTTGAAGTGGGCATGTACCAGCTGGGCGGCACGGCGCTGTATTTGAACGCACAGGACATGCAGATCGGCCGTGGCGAGCCTGTTAAGGATACAGCCCGTGTCCTGTCCCGCTACCTGGACGGCATTATGATCCGCACCTATGAACACGGGGAAGTGGAAGAGCTGGCCGCCTATGCCACCATCCCTGTCATTAACGGTTTAACCGATCTTTTGCATCCCTGCCAGGCACTGGCCGATATGCTGACCATCCTGGAATATAAGGGTAAATTGCGGGGGCTGAAACTGGCATATGTGGGGGACGGTAACAATGTGGCAAATTCCCTGCTGCTTGCCTGCAGCATCCTGGGCCTTGACATTGCCGTCGGCTGTCCCAATGGCTACGAGCCCAACAGGGAAGTCCTGGCGGCCGCTTATGCCAATGCCGGGGAAAACGGCACGGAAGTGCTTGTTACCGGTGACCCGTATGCGGCCGTAAGCAATGCCGACGTCCTCTATACGGATGTCTGGGCCAGCATGGGGCAGGACGCGGAACATGAGGCACGTGTGCGCATTTTCTCCCCCTACCGGCTCAATGAGAAACTGGCCGGGTACGCAAAAGCGGATGCCATTGTCATGCACTGCCTCCCCGCCCACAGGGGAGAGGAAATCTCTGAACAACTGCTGGAAGGCCCCCGGTCGGTGGTATTCGACCAGGCGGAAAACCGCCTGCACGTGCAGAAGGCCGTTATGGCCAAAGTGATGTAAATAACGGCGGGGCGGAGTCGCTTCTGTTGCCGGAGGGGCTTTATCACTGTGTTATCAGCAAAGGGAGGGATTGGTATGAAAAAAATTGTCCTGGCTTATTCGGGCGGCTTGGATACATCCGTCGCCATTCGCTGGCTGAAGGAGAAATACCGGGCTGAAATTATTGCCATGGCCGCCGATGTGGGGCAGGGGGAGGAACTGGCGCCGCTTAAAGAGAAGGCGCTTGCCTCCGGTGCCAGTAAAATCTATATAGAAGATCTCCGCGAAGAATTTATGCGCGATTTTGTTTTCCCCCTGATTAAATCCGGCGCTCTTTATGAACAGCAATACCTGCTCGG
>DUUE01000292.1 GCA_012841735.1 Bacillota bacterium
CCAGAAAGGAACAAGTCCCCAGCGGAACATCTTCAGCACCGGCCTCTTTTTTCCCGCCACAATCACCGGCACTTCCTGTGCAGGGGCAATATTATAGCGCGGTTTCAGCCCTTCAGCTTCCACCCCGAAGCGTGCAATCATTTCCTCCCAGTTTATCAGTGTAAAACGCCCGCACATTCTGACACCTCCCGCTGTTTATGCACTGCAGCTGCATTTTCCTGCAGTATTTTTCTGCTTACAAACCTTCCGGCCGGTATGCCCGGCAGCATTTAGCAGGCAGCGCAGTGTGTATTTTTATTTTCCTGTGGCGGCACAAATCATTGCTTTGATATTTTCCGGTTTGGCGTTGGGCGGCGCACTGCAGCCGGCGGCAAGAATAAAGCCCCCGGGACCGATTTCCCTCACCAGCCTGCTGCTGTATTCATATACTTCCTCGGGCGTTCCCAGACTGAGCAGGGTGGAAGGCACATCACCCAGCAGCGCCATATGGCCGTCCAGGACTTTTTTTGCCTGGAAAATATCCGTTGTGCCGTCCAAAGAAAGGCAGCATTTGCCTTTGGGAAAGTCAAGGAAATAATGCAGCTTCGGTCCCCAGTCCGCATCCAGGTGGAAATTCACAAAAGAACCTTCCTCAATAACCGTATCCACAATCCGCCTGCGGTAAGGCAGATCGAAGCGCTCAAAAAGCTTGTTGGAAATAAAAGCGGAACGTGAACCGCCGACAAAAACAGAAAAGGGCTTTTGCTCCCGGATTTGCCGGCGCAGCTCAGCCAGGTGTTCTTCAATCATTACATCCATGGCCGCCTGGACTTTATCCGGAATTCTGTGCAGGTCACGGAAAAAGCCGGGCATGGTGCGCATGCTGCAAAATGTTTCCACAAAGGCATCGGCAAAGACACTGGTAAAATTGACGATGCCGATATCTTTCAGGTTCCGTTCCAGCCTGCCCATCACAGGAGCCACTTCCTGCATTTTTTCCGCCATGGCACCGTTGTTGATCCGTTTTGTGTATTCCTGCCGGAAAACAGCATAGCCTTTGTCAATAATGGTATCGTAATCCTCAACGGTCATCAGCTCGCGTTCATCAATCTGCCACAGTTCATCCATCCCCAGGTCCCTGCCCGGCAGTTTCATATAAGAAATTGTCTCGCGGGACGGAGGGTACATGCCGGCACTGCTTGCATCAATCTCTCCTCCCCCCACAAGCAGCATCCCGGCCTGGATCAGCAGGCAGGCACGTTCAAAATCACTAATCATTTCACCCAGCTTAAGCCCCATATAACGCGCCGTAAAAACTTCACAGTTGTAGAAAACGGGCGGCCTGTCCGTTTCCTGCAGCGTAATAGCCCGGGTCAGCCTGTCATAATGCTCACGGTACATTTCATGGGGTGTTTTCATGTCCCCTGCACCTCCCTGATCAATTCCCTGCAGATACCGACAGCCTGCTGTGCACTGTTGGTGTAAGCGTCCGCCTGCACGTACCCGGCCACATCTTTATTCACCACGCCGCCGCCGATAATTATTTTCCGCCCTGCGCGCAGCCCCGCGGCGTCAATGGCGGCAACTGCCGGCACCCCGGCAGCCAATAATTCTTTCACCGTTTCCAGAACAGTTTCTTCTTCCAGATCTGCCATGGCAGTGATGAGAACTTCCGACATGATAGACCCTCCCCCGGGCTGTAATAGAATCCTGCTATATCTCACAGCTATTATTCCATTCAACAAAGCCAATTCCTTCCGGCAATTTTGCCTGCGAACACACGAGGCAAAAACAAACGGCAGACTGAAGCAGTCCGCCGTTTGTCTCCGGCATATATCCGGTTAAAACATTTCAACTTTGGCCAGTTCTTCCTGATCAATGTTGAAGACATGCCCGGTGGCCGTTTTCTCTGTCCGCAAAAATTCAGGCAGATCATTATCCGCGGCCGTGAAACCTGCTTTGCGGTTAAACTCTTTCTCCCACAGGAGCGTTTGGATGCCCAGACCCAGAACTTTGTCCATATCCCACTCGCCGCCCAAAAGCCCGGCATACAGTTCGGGCAGCAGGTCCGGTTCCAGGCCGTGCGGGATGCAAAAGACACAACCAATATTGTCTGCCACTGCGGTGCCTGTCTGGATGGTTACAGCCAGCTCCACCTTGCCGGCAGGGTCGGCATGATCAACGCCCTGTGCCTCCACAGTATTGCCGCTGGTATGGTCCGCTCCCATTGCGCTGAGGCAGTATGTTACCCCCTGTCCTTTCATTGTCCGCGGGTCATAGGCGGAAAGACCCTGTTTTTTGACGGTGGGAATCCGTTTCACGCCCAGGTATTTTCCGACACGCTCGGTTCCCTGTGCCAGGATTTTACCGAATTCAGTCCCCCGTGCAATTTCTTCCAGGAGGGCCAAAACGGCATCCTGGTCTCCCCAGGCAATTTTGCCGCCTTCCATGCACATGGCAATGGCATTTCCCATTTCAATGGAGTCAATGCCAAGGTCGTCCAGCACATAGTCGACTTTCGCCAGGAAATCCATGTCGTAAATGTCGAGGTTGGGCCCCATCATAACAGTTGTTTCGTACTCCAGCCCGCCTGTCACATAATTCCCGTTACTGTCATGATAAATATTGGCACATCTTACCAGGCAGCCGGGCTGGCAGGGCTGGCCTGTTTTGCCGCCGTTTTCACTAATTTTGGCCATGAAGCCGTCCACACTGACAGCTTTAAAACGCTCCTGGTCGGCCATTTCGCCGCTGAAGTTCTTCACCGGCATTATATTAAGGGCGGCCGTCATATCAATAATGCCGTGTGTTCCGCCGTGACTGAGCCCTTTCACCGAGTCTTTGCCCAGCACTGTTTCGTTAAATTTCTTCCTGGCGGTATCAAAACGTGCTTTGTCTGCGTAAGCCACTTCAGCTTTGTGTGC
>DUUE01000258.1 GCA_012841735.1 Bacillota bacterium
GCATGTCCTGGTTGTCGGGGGCGGTTGCCTGGCCAAGCTGGGCATGAAGCTGAGCGGGCACCTGAAAAACGATATGCCGGTGATGGAAGATGTATTGGCGGCGTTCACGGTGGTAGTGGCCGGGGACGACGGGCACAGCCCGCAAATCAGGCTCGATGTTGTCGGCAAACACAGTGTCGGTGCCGGTTCATCCCAGCAGGCCATTTATGAAGCCCTTGTCAGCAGGCCGCTGGCAAAGCTGGGGAAAAAAATCCCCGAGATTGACAGGTATGCCACGGAAATGCATAACCCGGAAATCACGGAACCGGCGGGCAGCGGCAATGTTCCCCGAAATAATTACCGGATGATTGCCGGGCTGGCAGTAATGCAGGGCCAGATGCAGCGGAGCGACTTGGACGGATTTGAAAAAAGTCATGGCATGCCGGGCTTTTCACCGACGCAAGGGCATGTGCCTTCGGCCATACCTTATCTGGGACATGCCTGTCAGGCAATTCAGGATGGGGAAATTGAGAGCGCTATGTTTATCGGCAAGGGCAGTCTTTTTTTGGGCAAGATGACCAACTTGTCGGACGGCATGTCTTTTATCATTGAAAGGAACAAAAACAAAGCGGAGGTAAAGTAATGGCTCTGGAAGTAAACAAAGACAATTATGAGAGTGAAGTTTTGCAGGCCAATGGTCTGGTACTGGTAGACGTCTGGGGCCCCAGGTGTATACCGTGTATGTCATTGATGCCCTTCGTTGACACGCTTCAGGATAAATACCCCAACTTAAAGGTTGTGAAGCTGGACAGCAGTCAAAACCGCCGCCTCTGTATAAATCACAGGATTATTGCTCTGCCTACGTTTATACTGTATCAGGACGGACAGGAAATTGAACGTCTGAGTGGTGATGGTGTAAGTCCCGAAAGCATAACTGCAATGATTGAAAAAGCATATGCATAAGAATGGAGGTGAGTAAATGCTTCAGGGAAAAAAGGTACTATGTATCGGTGAAAGAGACGGAGTACCCGGGACGGCAATAGCAGAATGTGTCAAAACCGCGGGCGGAGAACCTGTCTTGCAGTTGACTCAATGTTTTGTCTGAACTGCAGCCGGGGCCATGGACCTGGAAGATCAGGATGTCATCCTGAAAGCGGCCGAGGAACACGGCACAGAAAATCTTGTTGTCATTCTCGGCTCTCCGGATGCGGAAAGTGCGGAGATCTATGCGGAAACAGTAACGCAGGGCGATCCCACTTTCGTTGGTCCTTTGGCCGGAGTCTCGTTGGGGCTCCCCGTGTATCACATACTGGAGGATGAGGTTAAACAGCTCATCGATCAGCAAACTTATGAAAGTCATGTTGGCATGATGGAGATGGTTCTTGACAAAGAGGCAATTTGTCAGGCCATGAAAAACTTCCGGGAAACGCTGAAAGGATAACAGAAGGGGATTTACCCTTTCTGTTATCTGACCCAAGAATACAGAATATTCAAATTAGCGCCAATTGCATAAAATTGTTGGAATTTAGTGATTATTGTAATTTTATGTGGCTATGTGCATGAGCTTATTTATATCAAGAAATTTCAGCGGGAGGGGGCTGCAGTTTGAAAGCATTTTTAATACGAAGACTGATTTATGCTGTAGTGACACTGTTTTTGGTTACTGTCAGCGTTTTCTTCGTTATACGGCTGTTGCCGGGGGATCCTTTGGTGGTTTATATGGCTCGCTCGGCAGAGATTGAAGCCATGTCGGAAGAAGCACTGCAACAGCTGCGGCGAGAATACGGCCTGGATAAGCCAATTCCAATTCAATATATAAACTGGATTGCAAATGTGGTCCGCGGTGATTTTGGACGTTCCATTTTTTACAGGGAGAGTGTGGGGAAACTGATGCTGGAAAGGTATCCCAAAACCCTGCACCTGGGTTTGCTTTCCCTGGCATTAAATGTAATGGTCGGGTTGTCGGTCGGCCTTGTTGCTGCGATCAGGCGCAATAAATGGCCGGATAAAATATTTACTCCGCTTACTTATCTTGGTGTAACCATTCCTACTTTTTGGCTGGGAGTCCTTTTAATCTACATTTTCGGCCTGCGCCTTGGCTGGCTTCCCATTGCCGGGTATACCCCCCCGACAGAAGATTTTTGGCTAAGCATGAAACAGTCGATCATGCCGGTGATCTGCCTGTCTTTGTGGGGCATGGCATCCAACGCCAGGCAAATGCGTTCCAGCCTGCTTGAGGTGATTCAGCAGGATTATATACGGACTGCATGGTCCAAAGGATTAAGCGAACGTGAAGTAATTCTGAAACATGCCCTGAAGAATAGCCTTCTGCCTGTCATTACACTTATGGGAATCAGCGTTAGCATGATTTTTGGCGGTTCAGTCATTGTTGAGACGATATTTGCCATACCAGGGATCGGCAGTCTTTTGGTCGGCAGCATTTTCGGCCAGGACTACATCGTGGTGCAGGCGATAACACTGATAATTGCCATAATTGTTCTTTCTGTTAATTTGCTTGTAGATATTTCCTACGGTTTGCTTGATCCCAGAATCAGTTACGATTAGGACGGTGGTAATATGACTAGCAAGCAAGCAACAGACATTGCTTTTATGGAAGCCCCTCCCCAGGTCAGTGAGTGGCGCAGGCTGCGCAGAGTGTTTTTCGGCCGCTGGTCGGTGATTGCCGGAGCGTCCATTTTGGCATTGGTCTTGCTTGTGGCTATACTGGCTCCGCTTTTGGCTCCCCACGATCCTTACCAGGTGGGGGCTACGGTACCGTTGTCCCCACCCAACCCAAAACATCCGCTGGGCAGTGACACTCTGGGGCGCGACACCTTGAGCCGGCTTATTTACGGCTCCAGAACGGCACTCATGGTTGGGTTTATCACTGTAGCCGTTGCTTCATTTGTCGGTGTGGTCATGGGGGTGGTTGCCGGGTATTCGGGCGGAGTTCCTTACATGCTGACAATGCGGATAGTGGATACGTTAATGTGTTTTCCCATGCTGCTGCTTGCCCTGGTGATTGCCGCTGTATTGGGCGGCGGTATTCATAATGTGATTATTGCCTTGAGTGTTGCCCTGATTCCCGGTTATGCCCGGGTCACCTGTGCCATGACTCTCAGTGTAAGGGAAAACGATTATGTGACCGCTTCACAATTAATGGGAGCATCTGACAGTCATATCGTCTTCCAACACATTCTGCCCAATATTTTGCAACCTATTTTAGTATTGATGACAATGCAACTGGGATCCGTGATTCTGGCGGAAGCTTCCTTAAGTTTTTTGGGGATAGGCATAGAACCGCCCGGTGCAGCCTGGGGTGCAATGGTATACGACGGGTATCGCTATCTCGTACATAACCCTGTTTTGTCGTTTGCGCCGGGTCTGGCCATCATGCTGACAGTGTTTGCGTTTAATATGGTGGGTGATGGCCTGCGGGATGCGCTGGATCCTCGCCTGCGAGGCTTACTCTAAACGAAAGGAGCGATAAAATGTCAGCACTGTTGGAAGTAAATAATTTAGTCACGCACTTCAATACGGAAGCCGGCCTGGTAAAAGCGGTGGACGGCGTCTCCTTTCATCTTAAAGAGCAGGAGATTATCAGTATTGTCGGTGAAAGCGGTTGTGGCAAATCAGTCAGCTGTTTGTCGGTTATGCAGCTTATCCGGCCTCCGGGAAAAATTGTGGGTGGGCAGGTGTTATTTCAGGGCAAAGACTTGCTTCAGTACAGGGCAGATGACTCACAAATGCGGGCAGTGCGCGGTGCCGAAATAGCCATGATTTTTCAGGAGCCTATGACATCTTTAAACCCTACCCTCACCATCGAACAGCAGCTTACGGAAATGCCGATGAAACATTTAAAATTAAGCCGCGATGAAGCTCGCAAGCGAGCAGTGGAACTGATGAAAATGGTAGGCATCTCGGATGCGGAAAGACGGATCAAAGCTTACCCTCACCAGTTCAGTGGCGGGATGCGTCAGCGAGTAATGATTGCCATGGCTTTGTCATGTAATCCGAAAATTCTTATCGCCGACGAACCGACAACGGCATTGGATGTAACCACTCAAGCCCAGTTGTTGAAATTGATGAGAGATCTCGTACAGCATTTTCGCACGTCCCTCATTATTATTACCCATAACCTGGGGCTTGTTGCCCGCTACGCACAGCGGATATATGTGATGTACGCCGGCAGGGTTATTGAAACGGGGACAACGAAAGACATTTTTGCCAATCCGTGCCATCCGTATACACTGGGGCTGTTGCGCTGTGTGCCGAGACTGGACGAAGAAGAAGGGCGCACATTGGTTCCCATTGAAGGTTTGCCGCCCAACCTCATCAATATGCCGCCCGGTTGTGCATTTTTACCCCGTTGCCCTTACAAGCAGGAAATCTGCCAACAGCAGGTTTGGCCGTCCCTGGAAGAAGTGGGAGAAGGTCACTTTGTCAGTTGCTATGTAAAACCCCGGGAGAAAGTAAGGTGATTTGATGGCAGAAAAAAAAATGTTATTAGAGGTGAAAGATCTTAAGCTTTATTTTCCAGTAACCAAAGGCATCCTGCGAAAAAAAATCGCTGATGTAAAGGCGGTGGACGGCGTATCTTTTGACCTGCTGGAAGGTGAAACTCTTGGGCTGGTCGGTGAGAGCGGCTGCGGCAAAACTACCATCGGCCGCTGCATTTTGCGTCAGTATAAACCGACTGGCGGACGGATTGTTTTTAAAGGTGAAGATATTACTGACTACAGTCGCGGTGAACTGAACAGAATCCGCAGGAAAATGGCTCTGATCTTCCAGGATCCCTACAGCTCGCTGAATCCGCGCAAAAGTGCCGGAGCGGCCGTGGAGGAGCCTCTGCGGATCCATAAAATGTACAGTAACGATGCAGAATATAAAAAACGCGTCGAACAGCTTTTCCAAATGGTCGGGCTTAATCCTGACATGATGGGGCGGTATCCTCATGAATTCAGCGGCGGGCAGCGCCAGCGAATTGTGGTGGCCAGGGCTCTTGCCTGTAATCCAGATCTGATCGTTTGCGACGAACCTATTTCCGCCCTGGATGTCAGCATACAGGCACAGATTATTAACTTGCTAAAAGAGCTGCAGCAGAAAATCGAAGGCTTGAGTTATCTTTTCATTGCCCATGACCTGTCCGTTGTACGTCATGTCAGTGACCGGGTGGCGGTAATGTATCTGGGACGTATTGTGGAAATTACCAAAGCCCGCTCCTTATACCAGAACCCATTGCATCCATATACACGTTCACTTCTTTCTGCCGTACCGATACCTGATCCTTTCGTAGAAGAAAAACGCGAGGAAATAATCCTGGAGGGAGAGGTGCCCAGTCCGCTCAACCCGCCTGCCGGTTGTTCCTTTCATCCACGTTGTTATATGGCTACTCTCGAATGTAAACAGGGCGTTCCTCCTCTGCGTGATGTTGGTGAAGATCACAAAGTAGCCTGTTTTCATGCTACTGACGGCTGACGGTTCAGGGATTGTTATGCTTGCAATAAAAACATTTACAGGGGTTGATGTGCCATGCGTTAGTGCAATAACTTATAAAGGCAGTAAGGCAGTAAGAAAAATAAAATATGGGGGGATATGGACCAATGAGAAGTATGCTGTCAGGGAAGAAAAAGTTACTGGTATCTTTAATTTTAATTTTGGTCTTTACGCTTGTTTTTATCGCTTGTTCAAAACAGCCTTCGAATGAGCCAGCAGACGAGAAGCCGGCAGGGAATGAACCGGCGAGTGAACAGGCGAATGGTGATAATAATGATTCCACCGGCAGCGGGCCCCGCTACGGCGGCATTATTCGTATGATCAGCGGTACGTCTCCGGCCGTTCTGGGACTGCCTCCCGAGATGGCTCCCGGAGATGACCTCCTGGCTCAACCGTGTTTGGAACCGCTCATTGAGTTTGTAGATCTTGATGACGGTACCGGCGGCTGGGGCGGTATCCTGGCCAGGGATTGGGAAACTGATCCGGAAAACAAGCGCATAGTCTTTCACCTGCGCGAAGGCATCCGTTTTCATGATGGCACACCTTGCGATGCGGAGGCTGTGAAATGGAACTTTCAGCTGCGACTTGATACCAACAGCCTTGCTGCCGCCAACCTGATTGAAAAAATAGAGGCCGTTGATGATCTTACGCTTCATGTATATGTCACGGAGGTCGACAGCTTGTTGTGGCAAACCTGGGGGCGGAACCGGGTTATTTCTCCGACTGCGTTCGAGAAAGCCGGCAACGGTGACTTTGAAAAAAGCCTTGACTGGGCACGCTGGAACCCCGTTGGTACCGGGCCCTTTGAACTGGTCCGCTACGAGCGTGATGCCATTATCGAGTATAAAAAGAATGATGATTACTGGCGCGAAGGTCACCCGTACCTGGACGGGATTGAGATTCGCATTGTGGCGGACCCCACAACTGCAGCGGCTATGATGGAAGCAGGGCAGGCCGACTATTGGCTTTCTCCCTCGTCTTTGGTGCTTGAACATAAGCGGCTTGTGGAGCAATTGGGATTCCAGGATTTTCGTTCAGATTGGGGCATGGTGTGGGCATTGTTGCCCGACTCTGCCAATCCCAACTCTCCCTTTGCCGACAAGAGGGTGCGTGAAGCGGTGGAGCATGCCATTGACCGTGATGCTATTGCCCTGATGGTAGGGCACGGTTACGTGGCGGGTATGACGCAGCTTGCACCCCCGTATGAAATTGGATATGACCCCAGCTACAATCCCCGGCCGTATAACCCGCAAAGAGCCAAAGAGCTACTGGCCGAAGCGGGCTATCCCAATGGCTTTGAAACCCCCATCATCACCCAGGCCACCCAGCGAAACCGTGACGTGCTCACTGCAATCCAGGGTTATTTGGATGCGGTCGGGATTAAAGTACATGCGGATATAGCGGATGTTGCTCGTTACTCTGCGGCTGTCTTCACAGAAGGTTTCGAAGGCATGGCTCTCACATCACACGGGGCCGATTCTACAGGACGCAGTATTATTACGCATTTTGGCCCGGCACCCAGGACCTTCAGGACAGGCAACATTCTGAAATCTCCCGAGTATCTGGAGGCATGCCAAAAGATGCTGGCCAGTTATGATATAGAGGAATTCAACAGGGCAACTGCCCAGGCATACAGGCAGGCAAGTGAAGATGCCATGGTTATACCTATTATTGGCGACTTCTGGCTGCATACGGCCCAGCCTTATGTACGGACACATACTAAAGCTTCATATGTCTGGTCCTCTTTTCACGACTACTGGCTGGAAGAGCACTAAAAGCAGTGCCGTTTCCACAGCTGCCAGAGAGGCAGGGAATAAAAGAAAAAAATTGGCCACCGCAGAAAAATGCGGTGGCCAATTTTGTAAGTAAAACTATACAGGCTTTTTGATCTCAACGCGGTCAGCAATAACTTTTTTCTCGAGCAAAGCTTTTATCTGTTCGTCATTGTATCCCAGGTGCTGCAAGATTTCACGGCTGTTTTCACCGAGATAGGGACCTCTTTTGTATTCGGGTAAGCCCATTTCTCTGAACTGTACCGGCGGCCTGACCAGTGTCCTGGTATTGCCGGTGGGGTACTCCATCTTATGCAGGAAATCATTTGCCCAAGCCTGTTCATCTTCAAGAATTTCTTCCCAGAGTTGTGCGACGGCAAAAGGAATGTCGGCCTTGGTTAAGATTTCCTTCCATTCAGCCATTGTTTTTGTTAGCATTGCTTCTTTAACAATATCATAAACAATTTTCGAGTTTTCGCCCATAGTGTTAATATCTGAAAAGCGCTTGTCGTCTTTTAAATCAGGGCGCCCGATAGCTTCCATGAAAACAGGGTAATACTTGTTATACGGGGGCATGGCCAGCTGTATAAAACGATCGTCTTTTGTCCTGTAGGGCAATTCCAGCGGATTAATTTTATCTCTTTTGTGTATGGGATAGAGAACTTTGCCATATTGAGCAGACTGAATCATTACCCCCAGGTCAAAAATGGCCGCGTGGAACAAACTGACGGAGACTTTTTCTCCTTTACCTGTTTTCTCGGCCCTGTACAAAGCGGCCAGGATGCCGGCGGCCAAAAACATGCCTGCTTGGTGGTCTCCGCCGCCGGCCGGAATATTGAAAGGTTCGGTTCCTTTTTCATATAATGTGCCGAGCCAGCCACCCCGGGTAAAGAAAGCGGTAAAGTCGAAACCGGGCAGGTCTTTATCCGGCCCTTTTTCACCGTAGCCTGTCAGTTGAGCATAAACAAGTTTCGGGTACTTTTCTTTCAGAGAATCATAATCAATTCCTGCCCGAACCAAAGCATCTGTACGCCAGTTGGTGACAAAGACATCGGCGTCTTCCAGCAATTTAAACAGTATTTCTTTTCCTGCTTCAGTTTTCAGGTTTATGGCAAGGCTTTTTTTGCCGGCATTTTCCAAATCCCATGTTGTATCTTCATACGGGTCAAAAGGCCGTCCTTCGCCTGTTGCCACATAACGCAGCTGATCACCTGTCAAGCCCTCAATTTTAATAACTTCTGCACCCAGATCGGCAAGAAAACGTGCACTGGTCGGTGCTGCCAGAAAAGTTGCGAGTTCCACAACTTTAATTTTGGAGAATACATTTTCATTCTGTGTCATTTTTATAATCACCCTTACTAAAAATTTTTAAATTATGATATTTTTATATAAATTTATTATACAACATTAC
>DUUE01000237.1 GCA_012841735.1 Bacillota bacterium
GCCGCTGATAAGTGAAGGGATAATACCGTCCCAGTTGGTATTGACCAGCTCTACGGCAAAACCCGCCTCAGCAGCGATAGCCCTGATCAGGTCCATGTCAAAACCTGCAGGTTCCCCGGACGGGCTGATAAATTCAAACGGTGCATATGCCATGTCCGAGGCGACTTTATAAGTTTTGTTCAAACGGTTGTCACTTTCCGGTACTACAAAATCTGTGCCGTCACCAAAATACTTGTTAAAGATTTTGTCATAAACACCGTTGGCTTTGATTTTGGCCAGTCCTTCATTTACCAGTTCATGCAGGTCCGTATCTTCTTTGCGCATGGCGATACCATAAAATTCTTTTTCGAACTCGTCATCATGAAAGGATCTTAATTTGGAGTCCGGGTTATTCTTGATATACTCCAGGATAACCGGTGAATCACCAACAACGGCATCAATACCGCCGTTTTCCAGCTCCAGCAATGCTGTTGGCATGATTTCAAAACGCTTGACTTCACTTTTAGTTTCCTTGCCGCAGCCGGCAAGGGCAATGATAAAAGCAATGCTGAGTAAAATCAGAACAGATTTACGCGTTTTCAATTTTTCTGAAACCCCCCTGTAATAAAAATGTAATATTCATTTTGAATTCGCTGCCCCGGCGGCTATTCCTGCCTGGCAGGAAAAAATCCGTGCACCATCAGGAGAGATGGAAAAAACCGAGCGCTGAAACCCGCTGATACTCCTCGGCGAAGATATCCGCCAGGTCCATCTCCAGCAGGTGGCACAGGGCTGTCAGGTAAAAAAGGTGGTTGCCCAGTTCTTCCGACAGGATCTCCCTGCAATGCTCACACAACTGGCCGTGCACATGAGTCTGCATATAATCTTTGCAATTTTGGAGATCAATTTCAGGAGGGCATACCTGCCGGGATGCGGAAATTGAGATGCAGCCGCATCCTGTCACAGACTTGGCAATGGCACGGTTGACTCTGCCGCCCGATTCCTGGAATTTGGTCAGGCTGTCCAGGATACTGCGGTGACGCAGCAGCAACTCGGAAACTTTATCCTGAAACTGGCTGATAACTTCTTTTTTCACAGCTTTGCCCTCCTCCTGCGTGATACCACCATTTTCTTTTCATTATACTTTTATTGGCAAATTGTTGTCAATGTATGGGGGGCGCATCCACTGTCCCCTCCGGCCGGAATTACTGTTATCTGCCGGGTGTTTGTTCAATCTTTCCTGCCTTTTGTTCTTCCTTTACCCGGCTACTTTGTTAACATCAGTTAACATTTTAGCAACATATTTTAATACTTTGGCATAAGCGGAGCAATAAACAGCAGGTATAATCAAAGGGCAAGGGAGGCAGAACGGCGTCCCTGAAGATGGCAGGGCTTCGGGGATTGCTTCCTCCCGGAATCGGATCTGCTCAGGGCGCCTTTCTTGGCCGGCTGCCAGCATTCTTCCAGGTGGGGCGCAAATAACCAGTGGCCGGCCTGGCAGACAGTACAGGTTCTGAGGTTATTGCAGGGCACGAAGCTGGCAGCGGCAATTTCTATACTTGACTAAATCAGGCACCTGTGTCTTGGCAGGCGAAGACGGTAAAGAGCTGGGAAGCTGCTACTTCTCAGCTTTTTCTGGTTGTCCTGCTTTCCGGGTTAAAACCATAGGAATAAATTGGAAGTTTATTGCTGCACGGTCTTGCTCTCTGCCGCGAACTGAGGGATATACGCATGATTCCCATTATCATGCTTACAGCCAAAGGCGATGAGGCGGACCGTGTGCTGGGGTTGGAAATGGGGGCAGATGACTACGTTTCCAAACCTTTCAGTCCCAGAGAACTGGTTGCCAGGATTAAAGCGGTGTTGCGCCGTACCCAAATGGGAGATGCGACGGCCAGCAGGAAATTGAAATACCAGGGGCTGGAAATACAGACCGAGACGAGAAGACTGCTGGTGAATGGTGAGGATAAAGAGGTTACTCCCAAAGAATTTGATTTGCTGTGCCACCTGGCCCAGCACCCGCGCAGGGTTTTCACCAGGGACGAACTGCTGGCCACTGTCTGGGGATATGATTACTTTGGTGATCAGCGGACGGTAGATGTACATATCCGCAGGTTGAGGACAAAGCTGGCACCCCTTGCTCATGAATATCTGACGACCGTCTGGGGTGTCGGATACCAGTTTACGCCTCCGGTTAAGGAGGAGGACGATACCCGGTGAAAAGATATGTGAAACAGGCCGGAGCAAAAATCCGGCCCGTGGTGCGTTCTTTACCCGGGTTTGGGTGCAGGGCGGGGCGCAGGATAAAGCGCCTTGTGTGGGAACAATTCAATAAAAATATTTATACAAGAATATTATTTACCAACGTGACAACCTTTGTCCTGGTGCTGGCTGCCCTGCCCGCTCTTTCCAACTTTGCTGTAAAACAGGCAACTTATGACCGGATTCAGCAGGAACTGCTGCGCAAAGCCAAACGGGTCAATTATGCTCTGCTGCGGCAGCCTGACCGGGAACAGGGCGCCTCCCCTGCCGGGCAGCCGGAAGGTCCTGCGCGGGACAGGCAGGAAGCCCTGAAGCTCCTGGCTGAAATTTTTGATACCAAGATCACAGTTTTTGACACAGAAGGGAACATAACAGGCACATCGGCTGAACAGGAGTTGGTGCCGGGAAGCAAAGTGGACGGAAAATATGTGAAGATAATCAGCGGTGGTGGGACTGATTTTTTACGGGCCGTGGACGAAGAAACGGGCCGGCAGGTTTTTGCGGTAACCATTCCAATGGGCAGCAGCACAGACGAAATAAAAAACGGGATTTTGCTGGAGGCCATGCCTGCCAATCTGGACCTGGCCCTGAATAAAAACAGGTTGCATCTTGTTCTTGGCGGCCTTGTTGCCCTTGTTGTTATTATTTTTATTTCCGTTTCCCTGGCATTGCATATTTCCCGTCCCATTTCCAGGCTGGCCACCACTGTGAGTGAGATCAGCAGGGGAAGTTTTGTCTTAAGCGCTGATGACCAGCCCCTGGACGAAATAAGCGTTCTTACCGGCCAACTTAATAAACTGGCACTTAGCATGCAGGAAATACAGGCGGAAAGCAGCCGCCTGGAGTCGGAAAGAGCCAGGCTGTTTGCGGAGACGTCGCACGAACTGCGTACTCCCCTGACCGCGATCCAGGGTTTTGTTGAAGCTTTGCGCGACGGGATGGTGCAGGACGAGGCCCTCATCAAGAGGTATTTGGATACAATCTATACCCAGACAGTTCATATAACCAGGCTGGTGGATGATATCATGATTTTGAGCCGCCTGGAAAGCGGCAATATTACCGTGCAAAAGCTGCCCCTTGACCTGACGACCCTGGTAAAAGGCGTGGTTACATCCATGGAGGCCATGGCAGCCGGCAGAAATAACTCCGTTCTGGTGGAGAAGGAAACGGACAATGCCATTGTACTGGGCGATGTAGACAGGATGGAGCAGATTATCAGGAACCTGCTGAAGAATGCTATCATGGCGACTGAAGACGGGAACATAAAGGTAAGTGTAGAGGCGGAAAGAGATGAAGTTGTCCTGACGATTAAAGATGATGGCATCGGCATTCCACCTGCTGACCTGCCGCATATCTGGGACAGGTTCTACCGGGCGCAGAACCAGCGTGATTATAACATGCAGGAAAAAGGCAGCGGCCTGGGGCTTGTTATTGTAAAAAAACTGGTCCAGCTGCAGGATGGCAGGATTGATGTGGCGAGCAAGTTGGGAAAAGGAACCACTTTCAGTATCAGTTTTCCGTTATTCAAAAGGAAATGAGCAGCTGCCCCGGGTAAAAACCCGGGTTTTCTTTTTGTAACAATTAGTAACATTTTGCTTAAACAATTTTAATTGCCGGCAAAAGCGGGGCAATATCTCCCCTTTATACTTAAAGGCGCAGGCGGTTTAAGTTGTGCGGGAGGTGGTTTTATGTAGAGAACGGAAAATAGATGGTGACCAACATCAGTAGTGGCCGGCGTGTTGTAAATCTGATGCAGGAGAGAAGCACATGTATAGGGAAAAAAGAAAAATTGCAAAGCTTGTTGTGGGATGTGCGGTTGCAGCATTGATGCTCTTTGTCACCGTGGTGCCCGCAAGTGCTGCGGGTAAGCATTTTCCGGGTAAGCATTACCTGCAAAGGTCATACAACGGCAAATATGTCAAAGCGTATATAACAGCATTTACAGCGAGAGCTAAAAGAGATGGAGCTTTTAAATGTAATTGGCAAAAGAAAGATCCTGTAGACAAAAAAGGGCCGCAAACAGAAGCGGAGACAGTTGACAAGAGCGGCCTGGCGGCGGCCATAGAAGCCGCTGCCGGACTAAAAGCGGAGGACTACACGAATGCATCCTGGGCCATGCTGGCAGAGGCCTTGTCAGCCGCAGAGACGGTCATGGCAGATGAGCAGGCCACCCGGGAAGCGGTAGACGAAGCACTGGCGAAACTGAACGCAGCAGTGGAAGCGCTGGTTGCAGCGGAGACAGTTGACAAGAGCGGCCTGGCGGCGGCCATAGAAGCCGCTGCCGGACTAAAAGCGGAGGATTACACGAATGCATCCTGGGCCATGCTGGCAGAGGTCTTGGCAGCCGCAGAGACGGTCATGGCAGATGAGCAGGCCACCCGGGAAGCGGTAGACGAAGCACTGGCGAAACTGAACGCAGCAGTGGAAGCCCTGGTTGCAGCGGAGGCAGTTGACAAGAGCGGCCTGGCGGCGGCCATAGAAGCCGCTGCTAAATTGAATGCGGCAGACTACACGGAAAAATCCTGGAGCAAACTGGAGAAAGCTCGCACTGACGCAGTAAAGGTGATGGCCGATGACCAGGCAACCCAGAAACAAGTGGATAAAGCCCTGTTAAAGCTAAATAAAGCAATTGATGCCTTGGAAGAAGTAAAGGAAGAGCAAGATACACGGCTTGAAATCTATCAAAAACTCCTTGTTGCCTTTGCAAAGATGCAAGACAGTTACAACAGGCTGCTTGACATGTTTGACCGCATTTTTGGCAAATAAGCGGACAAGCTGCCGCAGGTGCCGTATGGCGGACTGCGGCAGCTTGCTGCCTGTTGGTTCCCCGTACAAGGCAATACCCCCGTCAGTTTTTGCCCTTTCATCCTACCGGGCAAATACGGTAGGATTTCAGTGAGCTGAAAGCCGCCGGTAAAACAGCCGGCCTGTGCCCGGCTAAAATAAAAAACCGGGGCCACAGGGGCCGGCAACTTGAAAACAGGTTGACAACAGGGCTAAAGACTGGCAAAAAAGTCTGCACTCGGTGTTGACAGCAGCTAATAACTGTGATACAATACGCTATTTGACAAATTAGCGGGGTTGTGGTAAAATTTTATACATGATCTGGGGGGGTTGCCGATGGACTTTAATGTTGGCGATAAGGTTGTATATCCCATGCATGGAGCCGGCGTAATTGAAGCAATAGAGGAAAAAGAAATCCTGGGCGAGCGCAAGAAATATTATATTATGAACATTCCTATCGGGGATATGAAAGTGATGATTCCCCTGGATAATGTTGATCAGATAGGTTTGCGTGAGGTTATTGACCGTGACGGCGTCCAGCAGGTATTTTCCATTCTGAAAGCAAATCACAGCAAAATGTCTTCCAACTGGAACCGCCGTTACAGGGCAAATCTCGATAAAATTAAAAGCGGGGATATTTTTCAGGTGGCTGAAGTTGTACGCAACCTGATGTATCGTGAGAAGGAAAAAGGTCTTTCCACCGGTGAGCGCAAAATGCTTGACAGTGCGCGGCAGATACTGATTTCCGAATTGGTTCTTGCCCAGGAAACTACGGCTGAAGATGTGGATAAGATCATTAGTCGATTCTTTAACGGGTAATCTTTTTTTGTTGTGGCATCATAGTAATATGATGCCTTTCTTGCTATAAAAAGAAAGGCAGGTAACACTTTCGGCAAAAGTTAACAAAACAAAAACAAAACAGTCAGATGTATCAATATCCTTGAAGATGGCAAAAGCTATACGTTATAATTTACTTGCCAGGGATGAAAGGGGGTGCATGCTTTGGCACAGCGCATTATCCGAGTCTTTTTGCTGATTTGCGGTTTTGCCCTTGGTTACCAGCTGGTAAGTACCAGTATTGGCGCTATCACCGCTTTCGCGGGGGTGGAAGAAACGGTGGTAACCACTGTGAGTGTTTCTGTTTTCGGTGGATCTGTTTGCGGTCTTATTTCTTATCTTATTAGCCCGGCGCTGATTAGATCGGCACTTCGTATCAATAACTGGATTGAAGCGGCCTTAAAATCAGTGCCGACACAGGATATCGCCGTTGGGGTGACCGGCCTGGTAATCGGTCTGCTGGTGGGTTCCCTGCTGGGACTCGCACTTCACCGCATACCTCTGGTGGGCAACTATCTTACTATCCTGGTAATTCTTTTTATGGGGTATTTGGGTACCAACCTGATGCTGAACAGAAAAGATGAAATGACTTTTCTCACCAACCTGTTCGGGCGGCAGGCAAGGGCTGAAAAAAGCGGAGCCCGGGCGGCCAAAATTCTTGACACCAGCGTGATTATTGACGGCAGGATTGTTGATATTACCGCCACCGGTTTCCTGGAAGGTGTGATTGTTGTTCCCGGCTTTGTCCTGGAAGAATTGCGCCATATTGCCGATTCCTCGGATACTCTGAAAAGAAACCGGGGCAGGCGTGAACTGGATATATTGAACAAAATTCAAAAAGAATCTCATGTACCTGTCCAGATTGTGGAACAAGATTTTGAAGATATCCCCGAGGTGGACAGCAAACTCATTAAACTGGCAAAAACGTTAAAAGGGAAAATTGTCACCAATGATTACAACCTGAATAAAGTGTGTGAACTGCAGGGCGTTCCCGTCCTGAATATCAATGAACTGGCCAACGCGGTAAAACCGGTTGTCCTGCCGGGCGAAGAAATGCCGGCCCAGATTATCAAAGACGGCAAGGAGATTGGCCAGGGCGTAGCCTATCTGGACGACGGTACCATGATTGTAGTGGAAGGCGGCAGGCGTTTTATCGGTGAAACAATTGATGTTGTTGTCACCAGTGTGCTGCAGACAGCCGCCGGGCGCATGATTTTTGCCAAGCCAAAAAATGCGGAAAAATTATCGGGAGTCCGTTCATGAGTAATGCTGTTATTATTCCTGCAGCCGGGCAGGGCAGCAGAATGCAGGCAAAAATAAATAAACAATTTCTGCGGCTGGCGGGTCGCCCTGTTGTGGCCCACACCGTCAAAGACTGCCTGGATGCCGCCATTTTTGACCAGATAATAGTCGTGATTGCTCCCGGCGAAGAGGAAATTTTTCGCCGGGACGTTCTTTTACCCTGGTTCCCGGAGGAGCGGATTACAATAGCCACGGGAGGCAGGGAGCGGCAGGATTCGGTCGGCAACGGCCTTGAATTCTTAGATAAAGAGATAGAGTATGTGTGTATTCATGACGGTGCGCGGCCGCTGGCAGGACCGTTACTGCTGCAAAAGTGCCTGGTACAGGCGCGTGCCAGCGGCGCCGCCGTGGCGGCTGTCCCGGTTAAAGATACAATCAAAACGATAGACGGCACAGGCAAGGTTGTGGATACGCCGGACCGGTCGCACCTGTGGGCGGTGCAAACCCCGCAGGCTTTCCGCAGGGACTGGCTGGAAGAAGCTTACCGGTATGGTCAAAAAAACAATTTACAGGCGACGGATGATGCCACCCTGCTTGAATTGTGCGGTTACCCGGTAACTGTTGTCCCGTCGGATTACAGCAATCTGAAAATCACCACGGCGGAGGACTTGGCGCTGGCGGAGGCGCTCTTGGGGAGGAAACAAACAATGCGTGTTGGCAACGGTTATGATGTTCACCGGCTGGCGGCAGGCAGGAAGTTGATTCTGGGCGGGGTCGACATACCTTACGCCCTGGGCCTGCTCGGCCATTCCGACGCCGATGTTCTGGTGCATGCCATTATGGATGCCATGCTGGGCGCACTGGCCCTGGGCGATATCGGCGGGCATTTTCCGGATACAGATCCCCGCTACCGGGGCAGCTCCAGCCTGCAACTGCTGCGGCAGGTGGCCGGTCTGTGTGCGGAAAAAGGCTACCGGCTCAGCAATCTTGATGCCGTTATTATTGCGGAACAGCCCAAACTTGCTCCTTATACGGAAACAATGCGCCAAAACATAGCACAGGCACTTGAAGTGTCCGCCGGCTGTATCAGCGTCAAAGCAACGACCACCGAAGGACTGGGCTTCACCGGTCGCGGCGAAGGCATTGCCGCACTGGCCACCGCTCTCCTTTCGGGGTCGGACTAGAATTTCCTGAACCTTTTTGGCGCGCTTACATAGTGCAAATACACAAAGGGCTGTTACGAAACCCGGGATTTCGTAACAGCCCTTTGCCGTCTTCAAATCATGCTATGCCTCTTGCCGTTCCGGCCATAAAGGCTAAGGCAATCCGGCCTGCAGGTAAATGCAGCCTGTTCTTCCATTGGGGGCAGAAATTCTAACCTGCTCCCGGGGTGTCGGGGATGCGTTCCACTTCGGCCAGCCAGTGAACTGCGGAGGCGTCGCTGGGGGCACGCCAGCCGCTGCGCGGGGAAAGGCTGCCGGGGCCGACCATGGGGCCGTCAGGAGCGGCGGAGCGTTTAAACTGGCTGATGGCGTAGAAACGCCTGACATAAACTTTCAGCCAGTGCTTGATTTGGGCAAGCGTGTATTGACGACGTTTGTCCTCCGGCAGGCCGTGCCAGTCTCCGCTGTTTTTGTCGTGCCAGGCGTTATAGGCAAGGTAAGCAACCTTACTCGGTCTGTAACCGAAGAGACTGGTGTAATAGAGGAAGAAATCATGCAATTCATACGGACCGATAATTTCCTCTGTCAGCTGAGCAGGTTCGCCGTCATCAGCCCGGCCGGGTATCAGTTCCGGGCTGATATCAGTATCCAGAATATCCAGCAGTACCTGCCCGGCAGTTTCGCCTGCTGCTCCTGTATCCGCTTCCCAGCGCAGTAGGCGCTGGAGCAGCGTTTTGGGGACGCCTGCGTTAACATTATAGTGGGACATATGGTCACCCACGCCGTATGTAGTCCAGCCCAGGGCCAGTTCGCTCATGTCGCCCGTACCCAGGACAAGCCCGCCGTGCAGATTGGCCAGCCGGAAAAGAGTGGCTGTGCGCTGGCCGGCCTGGACATTTTCAAAGGTAACATCGTAGACTGCTTCGCCGTGCCCGGCCGGGTGGCCGATATCAACAAGCAGTTGCCTGCTGGCAGGGCGGATGTCAACTTCTTCGCCGTAAACGCCCAGTGCCTTGATCAGCCTCCAGGCATTCTCCCTGGTTCTTTCTGAGGTGGCAAAACCGGGCATGGTGTAAGCGCGCACCTGCTCCCGGGGCAGTTTCAGCAGATCCATGGCTTTGGCGGCAACAACAAGCGCCTGGGCGGAATCGAGGCCGCCTGAAACACCAAGAATGACTTTTTCCCGGCCGGAAGCCCGCAGGCGCTGGGCCAGTCCCTGGATTTGCATATTGTATATATCCCGGAAATGTTTCTGCCGTTGGGCCCGATCGGCGGGAATGTAAGGGAAGCGCGGATATGTGCGCGACAATAGTAATTGTGCTTCCGGCAGCCCGGCCGTGAATTCCACCTGCCGGAAATGCCCCACTGCCGCCTGCAGGCGGGCGTTTTCGGCAAAGGTATGACGGCGCAGCCTTTGCTGGGCAAGCCTCTCCAGGTCAATTTCCGTCACCAGCAGCCGGGGAGGCGGTTGAAAGCTTTCCGTCTCCGCCGTCAGCTCGCCGCCCTCGGAGATCAGGGCATGTCCGTCCCAGGCAAAATCGGTTGTTGATTCACCGTGCCCTGCGGAAACATATAGGTAAGCGGCCAGGCAGCGTGCCGCATGAGCGGCTATGACAGTCCGCCTGCAGTCTGCACCGCCCGCGGCGGCGGGGGAAGCATCCGGGTTGACAAGCACTGTCGCCCCGGCCAGGGCGGCATGTGCGGACGGGGGAACGGGCACAAGCAGATCTTCCCCCAATTCAACGGCAAAGACAAAATGGGGGATATTTTTTGCCGCAAAAAGCAAATCAGTGCCGAAAGGAATATTGCGCCGGCCGCAGAAATCAACTGTAGTTCTGGCAACTGCGGCAGCCGGCCGGAATTGTCCCGTACGGCTTGCCGGCAGATACGTCTGGGGCACAATGCCAAGTATTTGCCCGTGCTGGAGGATTAAAGCACAGTTAAACAGGAAAGAATCAACTACAAGCGGTGCACCGATCACAATAACAGTGTCCAGTCCGGCTGTCTCCCGCAGCAGTTCTGTGACGGCGGCAACTGTTGCTTCCAGCAGTACCTGTTGGTGGAATAAATCTTCATTGCTGCCGGCGGAGATATGTAATCCGGGAAAAACAGTCAGAATGGCATGCTCCGCTGCGGCCCGGCGTGCCAGCTGCAGCGCCTCCGCCGCATTATAGGCCGGGTCCGCCACCCGGACATCCGGGACGGCGGCCGCCACCCTGATAAAGCCATGCCGGTATAAATTGAAGAAGGTGTCCATGTGCTGTCCTCCTGCAAGCAGAATCGTATTTTCCTTATTATAACATAGCGGGAAAAAGGAAACTATGGTGTTCATTGTCTCCCGGCCAGTGAGATGGTATAATAGGAAAAGTTATGAAATGGAAGGTGAAAAGATGGCTAAAGTAAAAGTGCGTTATGCCCCCAGCCCCACAGGGCCTTTACATATCGGCGGCGCCCGTTCCGCCCTTTTTAACTGGCTGTATGCCAGGAACATGGGGGGGACCATGCTGGTCCGTATTGAAGATACTGATTTGGAACGGTCCAGCCGCGAAGCGGAAGAAATGATTCTTGCCTCCCTGCGCTGGCTGGGAATTGACTGGGATGAAGGTGTTGGGGTGGGCGGCCCCAACGGCCCTTACCGGCAGCAGGAACGGCTGCATCTTTACCGTCCTTATGTTGAGCAGCTTTTGCAAAACGGGCATGCTTATGAATGCTACTGCAGTGAGGAGGAACTGGAGGCGGAGCGGCAGGAACTGCTCGGCCGGGGGGAACTGCCCCGCTATCTGGGCAGGTGCCGTAATTTGTCACAGAAAGACAGGGAAGCCTATTGTGCCGCCGGTCGCAAACCCGTCATCCGCTTCCGCGTGCCGGAGAACAGGCAGCTGGTGGTGGACGACCTTGTTCGCGGCCGTGTAGAATTTGACAGCAACGGCATCGGTGATTTTATTATTGTCAAATCAGACGGTTTTCCAACTTATAATTTTGCCGTCGTCCTGGATGATGCACTGATGGGCATCACCCATATCATCCGCGGAGAAGAACACCTTTCCAATACGCCCCGCCAGTTGCTGATCTACGAGGCTCTCGGTTTTCCGCTGCCGCAGTTTGCCCATGTTTCCCTCATCCTGGGGGAAGACCGCAGCAAAATGAGCAAACGCCATGGAGCCACTTCCGTCCTGCAGTACCGGGAACAGGGCTACCTGCCGGAGGCGCTGGTAAACTTTCTTGCCCTGCTGGGCTGGTCCCCGGAAGGAGAGCGGGAGATTTATTCTCTCGCGGAACTGACAAAATTGTTTTCGCTGGAGCGTGTGGCCAAAAGTCCGGCTGTTTTTAACCTGGAAAAGCTTAATTGGATGAATGCTTACTATATTAAACAAACCCCTGTGGCGGAGCTGACGCAGCTGTGCATCCCGCACCTGCTTGCCGCCGGGTTGCTGGAGACGGAACCGGCCGGAAACAGGCTGCTCTGGCTGCAGCAGGCGGTGGCTTCCGTCCAGGAAAAAATGGAATATGCCGCCCAGGCCCCGGAATTGCTGCAGATTTACTTCGGAGAGACGGTGGAGCTGGATCCGGCGGATGAGGAAGCCGGGAAGGTGCTGGCCCTGGAAACATCACCTGCGGTTATCAGCGCCCTGGCACAAAAAGCGGAAGCATACCCGGACTGGGACAGCGAAACGGTACGACGTGTGCTGAAGGAGATTGGCAAAGAGCTGGGAGTAAAGGGAAGAGCCCTGTTTATGGCGGCGCGCATTGCCGCCAGCGGCCGCTCTCACGGGCCGGACCTGAATGTACTGCTGACACTCCTCGGCCCACGGGTAGTACGTACGCGTGCCCTGGCCGTCCTGCGGCAGTTGTAGCAGTCGTCGCGCTTGCCGACGGCAGGGCCGGCAGGAAATGAACCGGCTTCCGGTGCCACCGGGAATCATTGCCCGGTTTTGCTTTTCGGCACCGGAGAGACAGGCGGAAAAAGGAGGAAGTTTATGATTACGGAAAAGATTGCCGTTCTGGCTGCCTCCAGGGCAGAAGGGCGGACGCTGGCGGAGGCGGTGATCGGTGTCGGTTATACGGGCGTAAAACTGTCAGACGGCAGTGGAGGGACCTGTTTTACTTTCCGTCATGAACTGGGGCTGCAAAACAGGGCACTCAGCAATGCCGGCAAATTAAACGGCATGCCTGTGGCCGAAGCGGTGGAACTGGCCATGAGCACCAACCTGGCGGAAGCATCCCTGGGGGTGGCCACGATTAATGCCGTCCTGAACACAGCTTATTCTGCGGGTGAAAATGGTTTGGAACTCCTGGAGATCCGGCCAGCAGACACTGTGGGCATGGTTGGTTATTTTTACCCGGTGGTGCAGCAGTTGAGGCAAGCGGTAAAGCAGTTATATGTATTTGAACGCAACCTGACAGAAGAAGGCCTGCTGCCCGACTGGGCGGAAAATATTTACCTGCCCTTGTGTGATGTTGTTATTATTACCGGGGTCACTTTTATCAACAAAACTATTGACCATGTGCTTTCTCTCTGCCGCAGGGCGCAGGAAATAGCCATTATGGGGGCAAGCACCTGCATGGCCCCGGAAATCTTGCGGGAATACGGGGTAACGCTGCTTGCCGGCAGCCGTGTTACCGACGCGGACAGCCTGCTGCGTGTGATCGCGCAGGGAGGGGGAGGGCAGGATGTCTCGGCTTATACGGAAAAAATCAGCGTCCGCCTGGCACGACGCCCCGCCTGAGAGGAGGAAGCGGGATGCAAATTAATTTTTCCGCCTGGGGTACAGGCGGGCAGTGTGGCCTGACGGAACAGGAAATGTTGCAGCTGATAGAAGCCTGCCGCCTTGCCCACCAGAATGTGCTAAATATCGGGACCGCCTGCGGTATCAGGGCGGGGTTCCGCCTGCTGGCGGAAGCAGGCGGCAGGCGTGCCCATCCGGCCATAGAACGTTTGGTGCTGAGATGTAACAGTTGTGCCGCCCTGGCCATCAGTATTGTTTGCAGTGTGAACCCGTTTAAGGAGAACAAAATAATATATGAACCATACTGGGCTCCGGACTGGGAAGTTGATTGCTACGGGCCGGACGTCGCCGTACACCTGAAAATGGCGAAGCTTGCTTTTAACAGCGTGGAAGATGTGTGGCGTACACCGGATAGGGAGCTGTTTGCCGCTGTAGAGGTGCGCCGGAAATAAAACGGCCCCCGCGCCTGCGTTTTAATAACTGTGTAATTAAAGGAAAGTTGACACACTTCAGCCGGACTTCTATAATATATAGGTAAATCCATAGCTAAAGCGATGAAGGGGAAGAGTAAGGCTTGTGCTGCCGCCAGAGAGAAACTTCCACGGCTGCAAGAAGTTTTCGGATAGCCCTGCCCGAAGTGCGCCTCTGAGTATACCTGCCGAAAGTAGCGTAGGCAGGTACGGCACCGCCGTTACCGGAACGAGGAGGGGCCTCTATGGCCCAAACAGGGTGGAACCGCGGGAAAACCGTCTCTGAGCGAGGCGGTTATTTTTATGAGCGAGGGAGAAAGCATGCTGAAAAGACTGAAAGAAGATCTGCAGGCAGTTTTTGAGCGGGATCCGGCTGCCAAAAGTGTGTTGGAAGTCATTTTGTGCTATCCGGGGCTGCATGCCCTGTGGGCGCACCGCCTGGCCCATGCCCTCTATAAGCGCCGTTTTTTTCTCCTGGCCAGGCTTGTTTCACAAATCAGCCGTTTTTTTACCGGTATTGAAATCCACCCCGGCGCCACCATTGGCAGAGGTTTCTTTATTGACCACGGCATGGGGGTGGTGATCGGGGAAACAACGGAAATCGGTGACAATGTCACGCTGTATCAGGGAGTAACCCTGGGCGGCACGGGAAAAGAAAAGGGCAAGCGCCACCCCACCATCGGCAATAATGTGGTTGTGGGTGCCGGCGCCCAGGTCCTGGGGCCCATTGTAGTCGGTGAACATGCCAAAATCGGTGCCGGTTCCGTTGTGTTGAAAAATGTGCCGTCTTTTACCACGGTGGTCGGCGTGCCGGGCCGGGTTGTGGTCCACCAGGGGGCACGGGTATCTTCCATTGATTTAAACCATATTGACCTGCCGGACCCGGTGGCGGAAATGCTGCACTGCCTGCAAAATCAGATTGACGAACTGCGTTTCCAACAGGAAAAATGCCTGAAGGAGGGAAAAGCCAGGTGAGTATCCGTGTGTATAATACCATGACGCGCACAAAAGAGCCTTTTGTGCCTGTACATGGCCAAAAAGTGGGCATTTATGCCTGCGGCCCCACCGTTTACAATTATTTTCATATCGGCAATGCCCGTGTCTTTATTGTCTTTGACGTCATCCGCCGCTATTTGCGCTGGCGCGGCTATGATGTTACTTTTGTGCAGAATTTTACCGACATTGATGATAAAATGATAGCGAAAGCACAGGAAACGGGTGAAAGTGTTGCTGCTGTGGCGGAAAAATATATCCGGGCATATTTTGAGGATGTGCAGGCTCTGGGGGTGGAGCCGGCCGATGTGCACCCCAGGGCGACGGAACATATCCCGGAAATTATTGCTCTCATTGAGCAGCTGATAGACAAGGGGCTGGCATATGAGGCGGACGGAGATGTATATTTTCATACTCCGGCAAACGCTGCTTACGGCACCCTTTCCCGCCAGCCGCTGGAGGAGCTGGCTGCGGGCGCCCGGGTGGAAGTGGATGAGTGCAAAAAACACCCGCTGGATTTTGTTCTCTGGAAGAAACAAAAACCGGGTGAGCCTGCCTGGGACAGCCCGTGGGGACCGGGGAGGCCGGGCTGGCATATTGAGTGTTCCGCCATGTCCATGAAGTACCTGGGAGAAACGCTTGATATTCACGGCGGCGGGCCGGACCTGATTTTCCCGCACCATGAAAATGAAAAAGCGCAAAGTGAAGGTGCCACGGGGAAGCCTTTTGTCAAATACTGGATGCATGTGGGCTACCTGAATATTGACCAGCAGAAAATGTCCAAATCACTGGGGAACTTTCTTACAGTGAAGGATATCCGTGAAACAATGGATCCCCTGGCTGTCCGCTTCTTCATGCTGTCCGCCCACTACCGCAACCCGCTCAATTATTCGGCCGAGTTGCTGCA
>DUUE01000214.1 GCA_012841735.1 Bacillota bacterium
CTGAGAAGGAGTAACCATCTTGATCAAAATGGACGTAGGCACGCCAGGCGGCATCGTCAGTCAGATTTCCCCCGCCCCGCATCTCACCAGTGAAGGAGAATACTGGTTCCGAGAACTCTTCACTCCACCCCAGAATCTCTCCGTCAAGGGAAAAGAAACCGACTTGGTAGGACTTCAGGCTGTCCACATCACGAACATAGGGGCTGAGCTCAACCTGGTAGGGCCAAGCAGAAATCGTATCGTCCTCTGCGGGTTTCTCCATGCCGAAACCGTAGCTCTACAGGTCAATGGCTGGGAGGAAAGCCGCCTCGCTCGGGATGCCCGAGATAACGGACCAGGAAGCTAAGCCATACTGCACCCGCTCTTCTTCCGTGAAACTATCCTCAGCAATTGCCGCGATCACGATGCTCGGATGGATGATCTCGCTGAGCGGGACTTTAAACTCACCGGTGTCTTCCGTCAGCATGTGGATAACTTCTTCACCACCGTAGATTTCCAGTCGTACCTTTTTGTCAGGGGGCCTACCGTTTATCACAACGCCGCCTATGACCTTACCCGTTACACCCCTGATGTTTGCTTGCGGCTTCTCCTTCGTGACCTGGACTTGCCTGGATTCAAAAGCATAGCCTGGCTTCTCGAGCGTGATGGTAACAACTCCCCTCACCCGGCCGCTCCATTCACCGTGTTCGTCGGTCTCGGACTCCCCAGCAGAACCCCCATCCAAGACGAGCTGCACACCTGCGATGGGGTTTCCTTCATTGTCCACGATGCGAACACGGGCTACGTACGAACTGTCACTGCCTCCACCACAGCCGCTCAGAAGAACGAAACACAACACCAACAGCAGCACCCAAAAACGCCGCACCGACCTTCCTCCCCCTTCCTTTCTTTGACTGAGGCCAAACCCTCCATTTCGCTTCTGCACAAGTCTCTCCCCCGTTTTCTAGAGTTTGCTCTGTGATTCGTCGCGCATGTCCTCTGACTCGGGCGATAGTTCGACGGGAGCGCCCTCCTCTGAACCGCTATTTGTTGATTAGCGCCTTGATATCCCAGACTCTCGCATTACAGAGTTCGAGATGATTCCGTTTGGATAGCCCAGCCAATGCGCTGATGTCGCCGGTTGATGGCCAAGCGGCTTTTTGTGAACCTGGAACACCTGTGCCTGGGCAACAACCAGATCGAGGACATCAGCGCATTGAGCTGGTTGGCGAAGCTGAATCACATCGAACTGCAATAAGCCGATGCTACTCAAGCCAACGGGTATCAGCGGGCTGGCGTGGTTGGTTTACGGTGTAAACTGGAGGTTTCCCTTTACCATTGCCGCTGAAATCGCCGCCTCCACTCCGGATCCAGACATATTCCCCGTTGGGCCCTAATTCCCAGTCTACATTGATATCTGTATCCCAGAAGACATAGTCCCACACAGAACCGGGTATGGTGCTGAGGTGTTCAACCAACGGGAAATATATCGTCACCACATGGTACCTGTTCCAGGATTCCCATTCTTTGGTTACCAGGTTGCGGGCATACATGTTCCTCAGTCTGCAGCTGCGCCACAAGTTGTTCCCTTGCCAATCCTCTTGGAACATCCCATTGCTCTGGAAGCGGGGGCCTTCGGCGGAATAGCTGATTACTGCCGTCTTAAGCCATTCTCCCCCTTCTTCCCGCACCCACTGTTCATAATAGGTTTTGCCGTCCTGTTCCCAACGCTGAATGCGCATGGTGTACCAGGTTTCTTCCTTCCATTCGTAGTCGGTAAAGGCAAAGGCTCCACTTCCTTCGTGGTCAAAGCGGCCGGAGAGGCCGTAGGCATACTCAACTTGGGGCTGCGTTCCATCATCCAAGTCCCACAGGGACATGAGGAGTAGTTTTCGGCCATCCTCCCTCTGCTGAAAACCGGCGTAACCCCTATCCCAGTTGAACACCGCCCAATAGGTGGAGTCTACCGGGTCTTGGCAGCACCAATCCACTTGGATGATATCGTAGCCATCCGGCGCTGTGCCGTACCAATCCACATATATTCCCGGCGTTCCTGGAACTCCGCGAATTGCATAGATCCCCGGGTGATCGGTGGTAAGCAGATGGATTGGAGAGTCGTAGCCTTCCAGGGCAAACAGCACATCTATCTTGCCCTGAAGTGCTGTGATGGTTACCTCCCCCAGGTCGTTTGTAAACCCCGCGGAACCACCTTCAATGTCGCCCCCCGCTGTACAGCACTTCCACGTTGGGAATAGGCCTATCTTCCCTATCTACCAACCGGACGGTTATTTCGTATACCCGGCTAGGGTCATACTGCGGCTCATAGAGCACTGTAACACCTCTGTCCATTAACGTTTGGATGTCCTGCATGTTGGCAGACCCCGGTGTCAGGTCAAGGTACCAATTTCTTCCTCGACTGGAAATCCTTCCCTTTTTTGCGCGCGGCCGGCTCGTACCATGCCCTTTACTTTCCTTTGGGCCCGCCTTTTCCGAAAAAAGAACGGCACTGAAGATGCTCAATGCCGC
>DUUE01000277.1 GCA_012841735.1 Bacillota bacterium
AGACAGTATCTCCCCTTTTTACTTCATGCACAAGGGCAGGGGCGTCATTCCCCGCCGTGCTGGCCACCGGAATGCTTAATACCTGACCGGGATAAATCAGGTTGGGATTTTCCAGGTTGTTGGCCACAGCCAGTGTTGCCACGGAAACGCCGTATGTGGCGGCAATGGCGGTAAGCGATTCACCTGGCATGACGGTATGCTGCAAAACTGCGGCCGGCACATCCTGCACGAGCCGCTCCTGCAAACCCTTGAGCTGGAGAAAATAAGCCGGCCGGAGGTTGGCGGCCGCCGGCGCGCCGTTGGGTGCGTCGGCGACAAATCCCGACCGGGACATGGCAGGGTTGGCTGAAAGCATAAGCAGGCAGGCCGTCCACAGCCAGGGCAGAAAAATTTTCTTTACCATAAAAATATTTCACCTCTTCCAGTTAAGTTTTCCCAGAAGAGATGAATTTATACTTTTTGCCCGCCCCGCCTCTGATTCCCGCCTTATTCTTCCTTTTTACCTTCCCGCCAAAAGTCTTTGCCCCGGGCCACAAAATGCGGTTTGCGGGCCAGGATATGAGTGGCATAAATATTGCGGATGGTGCCGGTAATGCCTCGCATCACCAGGGAATGGGTTTCCGCCGTCTGCCCCAGGTAACGGACACCGCGCAGCAAGTCACCGTCGGTGATGCCGGTGGCGGCAAAAAAGACGTCGTCGCCCATGACCAGGTCGTCCAGTTCCAGCAGTTTGCCCGGATCGGAAAGGCCCATTTTCAGTACCCTGGACACTTCTTCCTCACCTTCCGGCCGCAGCCGCGCCTGCATTTCTCCCCCGAGGCATTTCAGGGCCGCCGCTGCAATAACGCCTTCCGGGGCGCCGCCAATACCAAAAAGGATATCGACTCCCGTATTGTCAATGGCCGTGGCAATGGCGGCTGAGACATCGCCGTCCGAAATCAGCTTCACCCGGGCGCCCGCCCGGCGGATTTCTTCAATAATCTGGGCATGGCGGGGACGGTCCAGGATAATGGCAGTCACATCCCGCACATCTTTGCCCATGGCCTGCGCCACATTCCGCAGGTTTTCCGTGACACCGGCATCCAGGCTAATGCAGCCTTTGACCCTGGGGCCTACGGCAATTTTATCCATATAAATGTCAGGAGCATGCAGCAGACAGCCCCGTGGCGCCACCGCCACCACCGCCAGGGCATTGGGCAGGCCTTTGGCCACCAGATTTGTTCCTTCCAGCGGATCCACCGCCACGTCCACCCTGGGTTCGGTGCCCGTCCCCACTTTCTCGCCGATATAAAGCATGGGGGCTTCATCCATTTCTCCTTCACCAATGACCACCGTGCCGTTGATATGCACCGTGTCAAAAACAGCCCGCATGGCATCAACGGCTGCCTGGTCCGCCGCCTCCTTGTCCCCCCGACCCATAAAGCGGCCGGCAGCCAGGGCGGCTGCTTCCGTCACACGGACAAATTCCAAAGCCAGTTCTCTTTCCATCAGTTACCCTCCCCCGGAATGTGTCTGTTCTTTACTGTATCTCCTGTTTTCTGTCCTGCATTTTCCGCCAGTCGGCAAGGAAACGCTCCAAGCCAATATCTGTTAAAGGATGGGCAAACATTTGCTTCAGGACGGAAAAGGGAATGGTGGCAATATGGGCACCGACTGCAGCCACCTGGGCCACATGCAGCGGGTGGCGGATACTGGCGGCAATTACTTCCGTTTTATAGCCGTACTGACCGATCAGGTGGCAAATATCTGCCACCAGTCCGACGCCGTCATGCCCCGCGTCGTCCAGCCGCCCCACAAAAGGGCTGACATAAGCGGCTCCGGCCTTGGCCGCCAGCAGGGCCTGGTTCAGGCTAAAAACCAGAGTCACATTGGTCCGGATTCCTTCTGCCTGCAGGGCACAAACAGCCTGCAACCCGTCCGGCGTCATGGGGATCTTGATGACCACATTGTCTGCGATGGTTGCAAGTTCCCTGGCTTCTCCGACCATGTCCGCCGCTTTGGTGGCAATGACTTCGGCAGAAACGGGGCCCTTTACCAGCCGGCAGATGGCTGCGATTCGCTCCTGAAAATCGCCGCCTTCCCGGGCTACAAGCGTCGGGTTGGTGGTCACACCGTCAATGGCGCCCCATTTTACCGCCTGTTCAATTTCGGCAAGATTGGCCGTATCCAGAAACAATTTCATCTTGCATCCTCCTAAGCCTTGCCGGCACTGCCGAAAAGGCGTATCTTTTCCCGGATGACCGCCTTCATTTCCGCCTTGGCAGGACCAAGAATTTTACGGGGATCGTATTCTGCGGGGCTGTTTTGCAGCACATGTTTCACACCACGGGTAAATGCCTGCCTGATATCAGTGTCAATATTAATTTTGCAAACCCCCAGTTCAATGGCACGGCGGATACTTTCCGCCGGCACTCCTGAAGCGCCGTGCAGTACCAGCGGGATTTTTACACGGTCACGAATGGCGGCCAGGCGTGCGAAATCAAGGACCGGCTTCCCCTTGTAAGGGCCGTGGGCTGTGCCAATGGCTACCGCCAGTGCATCCACGCCGGTGGCGGCGACAAATTCTTCCGCCTCGGCAGGGTCGGTCATAAAGGCGTCCTTTTCCTCCACCGAAATGTCGTCTTCCGTACCGCCGATTTTGCCCAGCTCGCCCTCCACAGAGGCTTCCATGGCATGGGCCACTTCCGCCACCCGGAGGGTGTGGGCAATATTGTCCGCCAGGGCGTATTTGGAACCGTCAAACATGACGGAAGTAAAACCGTGACGCAGACAAAGCATGGCCTGTTCGAAACTGGTGCCGTGATCCAAATGCAGCACCACCGGAACAGATGCGCCGGTCGCCGCCGCCCTGACCATCGCCGTAATATAAGACAGCCCTGCATATTTCAGCGCACCCTGGCTGGCCTGCAGAATAACGGGCGCCCTTTCTTCCTCCGCCGTTTCCACAATTGCCTGCACAATCTCCATATTGTTCGTATTGAAGGCGCCAACGGCATAGCCGCCGCGCTGAGCCTCTTGCAGGACTTCTTGCAGTGTAACAAGGCTCATCTGTTTATCCCTCCCTTAAGAAGGCTGTTTAAAGACTGCAGAAAAGGAAATCTGTCCGGCACCGGTTCACAGGGGCGGGCAGACTGCAGTTTAAACAGCCTTTGCAGCAATGTTATGCCAAAATAAAAGTTTTAAGCACTTTCAGCCCGTAATTTTGTCTCAATGGTATTTTTCAGGTCTTCAATGTCAAACGGCTTGGAAATGTAGCCGGCAGCTCCCCGCCGCCGCGCTTCTTTCAACACTTCCAGCTCTTCATAAGCTGTCATTATCAGGATAATGACTTGGGGTGCATATTGTTTCAGGAGTGTTAAGGTTTCCAGGCCGTCCATCCCGGACATTTTCATATCGAGCAGCACCAGGTCTGTTTTTATCTGCCGGACTGTTTCCACGGCCTCACTGCCGCCGGAGGCTGTCAGAACCTTATACCCGGCATCCTGCAAAACTTCCTGCAGCAGCCTGCGAATGCCGACGCGGTCATCAACCACCAAAATGGTAGCAGGCATCTTAGTCCCCTCCTTTTTTCTGTCTCCCGGTAATATTTCTCCCCCATGAGGCAATTTCCTTTTTAATTGACAGCTTTTTGCAGAAGCGGGAACAAGCCGGTTATTTCAGCAACCAGCGACGGATACCGGCAAACAGGGATGAAAACCAATCCAGCAGGCGGCGGGTCCGGGATTTGCGTACGCGAAAGAACATTGTCCACCCCCCTTTTATCTTTTGCCTGTAATTTCTCCTCCCGCGGGAAGGATTATACGGCAAAAGCGGTGGACGGGCGCACCGACAAAAAAGAGGGCGCGCGCCCTCTTTTTCAATTTATTTTACTCAGGATGAATAGCCTCCACCGGGCAAACCTCGGCACAGGCACCACAGTCAATGCATGTCTCCGGGTCAATATGATATTTGGTATCTCCTTCAGAAATGGCGTCAACCGGGCATTCCGCCTGACAGGAACCGCATGCGATGCAGTCGTCATTAATTACATGGGCCATTTGGGCCACCTACCTTTCCTGACATTAGTATTCACTAATTTTGTACCACATTCTCAGGCAAAAGACAATATAAAAACCTTTTTATTCCCTTTTGCTCCGCTGTAACACCAGTGCGGCGGCAATAAAATCGCGGAAAAGGGGATGGGCTCTGTTGGGCCGGGATTTAAATTCGGGATGAAACTGTGTGCCCACAAACCAGGGATGCTCCGGCAGTTCGATTATTTCCACCAGGCTGTCGTCAGGGGAAACGCCGCTCATGCGCATGCCGGACTGTGCCAGGCGGTCCCGGAAAAGATTATTCAGCTCATAACGGTGGCGGTGGCGTTCATAAACAAGCGGCAGTTCGTAAGCTTTGGCGGCAAATGTCCCCGCCTCCAACCGGCAGGGGTAGAGCCCCAGGCGCATTGTTCCCCCCAGGCCGGCAACATCTTTTTGCGCAGGGAGCAGGTCAATGACCGGATAGGCGGAAGCAGGGGCAAACTCGGAAGAA
>DUUE01000336.1 GCA_012841735.1 Bacillota bacterium
ATTTCATAATATTCGCCTTGTGGACCGCCGTAACTTTGCGGCGGTTATTTTTTACGGCATATTCAAAGGCAAAACGGCAAATACGCTCCGATCCTTTCCTGGTGATAATTTTAATGCTTTCCGCTGCATCCTCGCCCACCATATGCTCAATCCCCGCATACAGGTCTTCTGTGTTCTCCCTGATCATCACCAGGTCAATATTGTCATAACGGGAAACAATTCCTTTATATGTCCGGGAGGGGCGAACATTGGCATACAGGTCGAATTCCTTGCGCAGTGCCACATTAATACTGCGGAAACCGCCGCCCACAGGCGTGGTCAGGGGCCCCTTCAGGGCAATTCTATTCCTGCGGATTGACTCCAAAACCGGCTCGGGCAGCGGTGTCCCATATTCAGGCACGGCAACTTCACCCGCCAGGTGCTCTTCCCACTCAATGGGCACTCCGGTTGCCGCCAGGACTGTTTTTGTTGCTTGTGTAATATCGGGGCCGATGCCGTCACCGGGCAAGAGAGTGATTTTATACATGGGATCCTCCTTTGTCAGAACATGTCCGGATATGCCTATAATTATAACAATCCCTGCCACAACTGTAAATGCCGCATCAGGGAAAAACGCCGGGCAGGCTCTTTTTGGCGGCAAAGTGGCAGGTGACGCTGTGCCCGTCCCCCAATTCCTGCCTGGCAGGCGGCCGGCGGCGGCAGACGGCTTCCGCCCGGATGCAGCGCGGGTGAAAGCGACAGCCTGCCGGGATCCTTGCCGGGTCGCATACTTCACCCACAATTTCCACCTGCAGTCGTTCTGCCGGATCGGGAACGGGATGGGCGGCAAGCAAAAGCCGTGTGTAATAATGTCCGGGGCGGGAAAAAACCGCGGCCACCGGCCCCGTTTCCACAATTTTCCCGGCATACATGACGGCCACGTGCGTGCATACCTGGCGCACGACTGCCAGGTCATGGGAAATGAGCAGGTAACTGAGATGATGGGTTTTGCGTACTTTTAAAAGCAGCGCCAAAAGCCTTGCCCCCGCCGTCACATCCAGTGAGGAAACGGGTTCATCCAGCAGCAGAAGTTTTGGTTCCGCCGCCAAAGCCCGTGCCAGTGCCACCCGCTGCCTCTGCCCGCCGCTTAACTGCCCGGGATAACGGTCAAGCACTTCCGGGGGGAGCCCCACAGCCGCAAGCGTCGCCAGGACTTGTTTTTTTCTTTCTCTGCGCGGGCATTTCCGTCCCGCCTCCACTCCTTCCGCCACCAGGGCTTCCACCCGCATGCGCGGGTTAAGGGCCGCCGTACTGTTTTGGAAAACATACTGTACCGCTCTTTGCACCCCCGCCACCTGCCTGCCGGAGAAAATGATCCGCCCGCGCTGCGGCACAAGCAGCCCGGCAATCAGCTTCCCCAGGGTGCTTTTTCCCGAGCCCGATTCGCCCACCAGCCCCAGGGCGCCGCCGGGGGGGAGCGTGAGAGAAACGCCGTCCACCGCCCGGACAAGTGATTTCCCGGCAGTGTAATAATAATATACATTTTTTACTTCCAGAAGGTTCAGTTTCATCCGACCGCCCCTGCAATTTTCTCAGGCAGATGAGCCTGCTTTACAAAGTTATTTGCCGGGCGGGGAAAAAATACCGCCATGCCTGTTATACAGGTCATGGCGGCCGGCTGCTACTCTACACGGCTCTGACGCAGGGAAAGCAGTTCGGGAAAATGCAGTTTCGCCTGCCACTCCATTTCCGAGTCGCCAATTACCGTTACCCTCCCGTTTTCATATTCCTGGTCGATCCATGCTTTGATTTTTGCCACCCGCGGGTCTTTCTTGTCAACCAGCTGCTCCCCTTTCAGGAGGAAATAATTGTTGAGCCAGGCAGCAATGCCCGCCAAACCGGAATGGGCATCAATCACAACCACAGGCGGTCTGCCGAGAATTTTCGTCGTATCGAAAATATTATAAATCTCCTCGTCCTTCAGCAGCCCGTCCGCATGGATGCCGGCCCGTGTCGCATTGAAGGCACGACCTACAAACGGCGTGCGCGGCGGGATTTCATAATTCAGTTCGTTTTCAAAATACTCGGCTATTTCGGTAATGACACGCAGGTCCATGCCGTCACTTGTACCCCGCAGCTGGACATATTCCATCACCATGGCTTCCAGCGGCGTATTGCCCGTCCGCTCCCCGATTCCCAGCAGGGAGGTATTTATATTGGCGGCACCATACAGCCAGGCAGCCGTGGAATTGCTGACTGCCCGGTAAAAATCGTTATGGCCGTGCCATTCCAGCCACTCTGACGGGACTTCCCCGTAATTTACCAGGCCGTAAATAATCTGCGGTACGCTCCTGGGCAGGGCCACTCCGGGTATGCTGACCCCCAGGCCCAGGGTGTCGCACGCCCTGATTTTCACAGGCATACCCGCCTCTCTTGCCAGTTCCATGAGTTTATTGACAAAAGGCAGGACAAAACCGTAAAAGTCGGCCCTTGTTATATCCTCCAGGTGGCATCTGGGCACTATTCCCGCTTCCAGCGCCGCCGTAACAATGCTTAAGTATTGTTCCATGGCCTGTGAACGTGTCATTTTCAGCTTTTTAAAAATGTGATAATCGGAGCAGGAAACAAGAATCCCCGTTTCCTTAATGCCGAAATCTTTCACCAGCTGGAAATCATTTTTATGCGCCCTGATCCAGGTGGTTACCTGGGGAAAATCATAGCCCTTTTCCAGGCAGGCGGTTACCGCAGCCCTGTCCACTTTGGAATAGACAAAAAACTCACTCTGCCTGATAACGCCGCTGCCGTTGTCCAGTTTGTGCAATAAATCATATAGACGTGATATTTCCTCCACCGTGTAAGGCGAACGGGACTGCTGCCCGTCCCGGAAAGTGGTATCGGTAATATACAGCCTTTCCGGTATATTCATCGGCACAACCCTGTGGTTGAAGACAATGCGCGGGACTTCATTGTACGGGTAAATGTTGCGGAAAAGATTGGCCTCGGGCACATCACGGAACTGGTACTCAATTTCCATCATTCTGCTGTTCTTGTTAAATTTAACGTTCATTCGATCTTCCTCCCCCAGATTAATAATAAAAGCGATCACACCGGACGGTGCAACCGCTTTCCAGGCACAGGCATCCACCCTGTAAAGCTTCCGGGGTTAGCTGACGGATTCGGGCCACAAGGCTAGCCCTACCGGGCAAGTGCCCGGATTCACCCCAAGAGATTGGTTCCCCCGTATCCCGTCGGTGTAGAACAGGAATTCAGCAAATGATGCATTTTCAGTTGATGTAATTGTAATTATAACATTTTTCCGCCACCCACGCAATCTTTCCGGCCCGGGCTCGGACATTATTCTTTTTGCGCCACCATGGCACTTAGCCCGTTAACTGTAATGACGGCCCCTCCCGCCAGGGTAAAAAGGGAG
>DUUE01000246.1 GCA_012841735.1 Bacillota bacterium
AATAAGCTCCCCTGATGAGTTTTACCGGGTCGTGGATTTTCTCAACCGCAGCCTGAAAAGATACAACCTGATGTTCGGCATGACAAAAAGGGATGACGAAATAGTCTTTTCCATTTATGAAACCTGACCGTCATACCGCAAAAGTTAAATTTACCGGGGCTGTGGAAGCAATATTATGGCACAGAGGTGATGCCGCAGACTGAGGGAGACATTGTTTTCAGTGCCTGGAGTTTTATGTAAAAGGGACACCAATAAACGGGAGGGAAAATTATGCCGACATTTTTCTTTTACGGGCCCAAAATTGAAGAAAACAAAAGAAGGGAACTGGTAAAAAGCATTACTGAAGCTGCCAGCAAGGCAACCGGCATTCCCGAAAATGCTTTTACCATTTATCTCAGGGAAACAGAACTGGAAAATGTAAGTGTCGGGGGCAAACTGCTGAGTGACCGGTAACCTCCCGCAAAACGGTCAGGGCAGGCACAGCTGCATAAAAAGAGCTGTTCTATTGCAGGGAGGACAGGCATACGCTTAAGCAAGAGGAATGACGGGGATGGTGACAATGATCAGACCTGTTCTTACTGTGCGCAAAATGTTTGTCCGCCGGCTCAATCTGTTGCTCTTGCTGTGCCTGCTGCTGCTGCTTGTAGGCGGCAATATTATCCTGTACCGGCAGGCTTTCACCACACCACCGGCTGCAGAACCGACCGTATTGGAAGTAATCAGCCGGAAAGCAGCCGCGGCCGTATGCAGCACTTACGGGTTGACAATAAAAGAAAGTGGGCCCGGTTATGAGCTGTGCTTTACGGGCATAGCAGAGGGTGAACGGTTGTTTGGGGAAATAGAAGGGTATGATCTGGAGGTTTACGCCTGCCGCGGGCAGTTTTATGTTAAAAATAAAGAAGCAACCGCATGGCAACCGGCAGCGGCAGCAGAACTGGATGCCCTGCCCGTGCTGCTGCGCGATCCGCACCAGCTATTGGCAACAATGCTGACCGCCGGTGAATTGCAGGCTGAAACGGGACAAAAACGCACAGTAGACAATGTGCTCTGCCAGACATATGTATTGGAGCTGGACACACCGGATGCCGGGCTTGTAACCCGCTTTGCAAACGAAGCAACACTGGAAAAACTTAAATTATACCTGTGGTTTGCGGAAGAAGGCGGCTTTCTCCACAGAATGGCCATGGCCATGGACATTAATGTAGCGGGAGAAGCTGTCCAGATCAGCCGTATGTACGTCTTTTCTCCTGAAGGAGGCGGTCTGCCGGACGGGTTGCCACCGGCGGAAGGTTATACCTACCCGCTGTAGCTGTTTTTCACGCCCAGTGAAAGGAGATCGGGCGGAGACCGGCGAAAAAATACAGCAAGGATCTTACCAGGGAGGGCAGCCATGTACTACTATGTTTGTTGTCCGGTCTGCAATCAGGATTTAAGCCGGTTTGTTGATGAAGAAAACCCCCGGGAAGACTCCATATACTGCATTAAGTGTGAAACGGCGCTGCGCCTGCGGTACGGGACACAGTATGATGCAGATATGGGCGGGGAGATCACACTTTTCTGGCTGGAGCGGGAAGACGCAAAAGGAAAAGCCTGAGTGACGGCAGCGCCGCTGTCCAGGCTTTTTTTTTAGGTTACGGCTTCAGTTTTGGCAGCCTAATCTTTATTTTTGCGTGCTTTTTCAATCTCGGTAAAAAAGCGCCTGCGGTTTTCCCTGACCTGATTTCTCTGACGGGTTTTTTGCCATAAATCGCCGCCAAAGAAAAGCACATAACTGAAAACAGGCACCAGGGCAATGATTTTTCCGGCAAGTGGCGCTGTCAGGAGAGTAAAAAGCAGGGGGGCTGCAGAAAGCAGGGCAAGATACTTCACCTTTACCGGCAGCACTAAATAGACTAAAAGCTCAAAGTCGGGATAAAGGTGGGCAAAGGCAAAGAAAAGCGACAGGTTCAGGTAGGAAGCTCCCACCGGTGAACCGGTCAGGAACGCGGCCAGAATGGTAAGAAGCATTCCCAAAAGGTAATAGACATTAAATTTAAAGGCACCCCAGGTATGTTCCAGGTTTGTTCCTACCAGATATGAGAAATAGAGGGCAAAAAAGAGCCACAGCACCCCGGTGACCGGCGGAATGGCCACAAAAGTGACAAGGCGCCAGATCTGCCCCCGCAGGACCAGCTGCGGATGCAGGACAAGGGCTGCAGGCAAACCGCCCGAGCGGTCTGCCAGGGACAGGAAATAAACAATAACATTTGCACCGATTACATACTTCATTAAATTTCTGACGGCAAAACGACCGTATTTGCGTTCAAGCTGTTGCAGTTGTTTTCCGAGCAAAGCCATTATTCCCCCTTTTGTCGCAGCCGGTTACTGCGTTCCGGAATTTGCGCAGGCATATTCTCCTTTATTGTATAATGAAAACAACACCGTGGAAAGACTGTTTCGCGCGCTTTCACAGGATGTGCGGTATTGTGCAAATTGCAGGACAGAAAACTGAAAAAAATAACACCGGCCGGAACCGGTGTCTGTCGGCTTTAATGGCAGGGGCGACGCGACTCGAACACGCAACCAACGGTTTTGGAGACCGCTACTCTACCAATTGAGCTACGCCCCTGCATTGCATAGATTATTGTAACGTAAGACGGGGCAAAAGTCAAACATTTCTCTGTGGTGTGATTTGCCGCTGCAGCCATTTACCGCTTTTTTTGCAAAGTCAGGTGCAAACGGAAGTGACGGGCGGGAAAGCTGCTTGAAAACAGCAGAATGCTGCGTTAAGATAGAGGAAATAACTGTTTACTAATGCTGGGGGTTTGCCAATGTCTGATCAGGTAGGCATTATCGGAATTGGAGCAATGGGGAATGCTTTGTTAAAGGGTCTGCTTGCAGCACTGCCGCCGGACAAACTGATGATTGCCGACGCTTTGCCGGCAAAACTGCAGGAAGCGCGGACTACATACAAGGTGCCGGCAGCGGACAGCAAAAAAATTGCCGCCGCCTGTGGTGTGATTTTCCTGGCAGTCAAACCACAGGATGTGAGACCGCTTTTGCAGGAGATGGCTCCGGTCCTGCGCGACGGACAGCTTGTGGTATCCGTGGCCGCCGGGATTACACTGGCGGAAATTAAAAGACACCTGCCCGGCCGGGTGGGTGTAGTCCGTGTCATGCCCAACACCCCCTGTCTGGTTGGTGAAGGGGCGCTTGCTGTCAGCGCCGGGGATAATGTCAGTGAAAAAGATTTGCAAAAGGTTGTTTCCTGGCTGGAGAAGCTGGGTATGGTCCGGGTGGTGCCGGAGACGGCCCTGGACGCTGTAACAGGCTTAAGCGGGAGCGGACCAGCCTATGTCTTTCTCCTGATTGAGGCCCTGGCGGACGGCGGCGTACTGGCCGGGTTGCCGCGCTCTCTGGCGCAGGAACTGGCAGTCCAGACTGTCCTTGGTGCGGCAAAGCTTGTCCGGGAAACCGGCAGCCATCCGGCCGTGCTGCGGGAAATGGTTACTTCCCCGGGAGGAACTACTGCCAGCGGCCTGTTTGAACTGGAACAGGGAGCGCTGCGCAGTGTGGTGCAGCGGGCTGTGAAGGCGGCCTGCAACCGCGCAAAGGAGCTGGCTGAATAATGCAAACGGGACGCGCAGCTTTACAAAATGCGCACACTGTTGTGGTCAAGGTAGGTTCCAGGACACTGACGCACCGGACAGGGAAAATCAATATTCGCATGATGGAAAAAATTGTGCGTGAACTCGCCGACCTGGCGAACCAGGGCAGGCGAGTCATCCTGGTCAGCTCCGGGGCAGGAGCGGCAGGCATCGGGCGGCTGGGTCTTGCGGCCAAGCCGGGAACAATGCCGGAAAAACAGGCCGTGGCCGCTGTGGGACAGGGCCTGCTGATTCAGATGTATGAAAAACTGTTTGCCGAATATGGCCTGATTGCGGCACAGGTATTGCTGACACGGGATGATTTCAGCAACCGCAAACGTTACCTGAATTCGCGCAATACACTGCAGGCTCTGCTGCAGTATGGTGTTGTGCCTGTTATTAATGAAAACGACACCGTGTCCGTGGAAGAAATAGAATTTGGAGATAATGACACTCTCTCTGCCCTGGTGGCCAGTGTCCTGGATGCCGATCTGCTGGTCATCCTGACAGACATAGATGGGCTTTATTCCGCCAATCCGAAAAAAGATCCGGAAGCCAGGCTGATTCATACTGTGGAACAGCTGACGCCCCAGATCAGGAGTTATGCCGGGCAGACCACGGAAACGCTGGCCACCGGCGGTATGATAACAAAACTGCTGGCGGCAGAAATTGCAGTTAATTCAGGGATTCCCATGGTGATAGCAAATGCCGCTGTCAAGGATGTATTGCAGCAGGTACTGGCGGGGGAGCTAATCGGGACATTGTTTTGTGCCCGCCAACACAGCCTCGTCAGCCGCAAGCGCTGGATCGCCTACGGACAGACGGAACAAGGCAGGCTGATTGTAGATGCGGGGGCGCGCAAAGCATTAATGGAAGAGGGGAAAAGTCTCCTGCCCAGCGGCGTAGTGTCCGTGGACGGCGAATTTCACCAGGGTGACATGGTTATTATTGAAGATGAAAGGGGCAGGGAAATAGCCCGCGGGCTGGTTAACTACAGCGCCGCCGAGCTGCGGCTGATCCGTGGTATGAAAACAGAGGAGGCGGCCGTTCTCCTGCAGCGCAGCTGCCAGGAGGCTGTCCACCGCAATAATATGGTGGTAACCGGGTAAAAGTACACTTGGCGGACGGCTGGGGGTGATAAGGTGAAACTTTCTGCTTTGCTTGCAGGTTATGATACAAACAACCGGCAGTATCCTGATGTGACGGTTGCCGGCATTACCCATGATTCACGTTTTGTCCGGCCGGGCGACCTTTTTGTCTGCCTGGAAGGTCTGCGTGTGGACGGGCATCTTTTTGCGGGACAGGCCGTGGAGAAAGGGGCTGTTGCCGTGGTGGCCACAAAGCAACTCTATTTGCCTGTGCCGGTCATCGTGGTCAGGGACAGCCGTCATGCATTGTCTTATTTTGCCGACCGGTTTTTTGCCTCACCCAGTAAAAAACTGCATGTGGCCGGGGTGACGGGTACAAACGGCAAAACAACAACAACCCACTTTTTGCAGTCCATTTACAGGGCGGCGGGCCGCCCGTGTGCTGTCATTGGCACCGTAGGCATTCTTATTGACAAAGAATACCTTGCCGGAGGAATGACAACACCGGAAGCATATGACCTGCACCGGACCTTTGCAACTTTGCGGGAAAAAAATATCGGCACCGTTGCCATGGAAGTTTCCTCGCATTCACTGGCCTGGCGGCGTGTGGAACATGTTGCCTTTGATACTGCCGTCTTTACCAACTTAAGTCATGAACATCTTGACTTTCACAAGACAATGGAGGAATATTTCCGGGCAAAAGCCCGCCTCTTTCAACTTGTGACAGAAGCAAACCGCCCGCAGGCTGTAATTAACAGTGATGATCCGTACGGCAGGCGTCTTTCTTCTCAGACAAGCCTGCAGGTCCTGACATACGGCCTGCAGGAAGGGGCGGATGTGCGCGGCTATATTGCCGCCGCCACCGTCAAATCCACACTGCTGGCAGTCCGCTATCAAAAATATGACTTTGAGCTTAATGTGCACTTGCCGGGAGAGTTTAATGCCTACAATGCCCTGGCGGCTGCCGCCGCCGCACTGGCGGAAGGGATTTCGCCCGAGGTAATTGCGCTGGGAATCGATGCGGTGGAAGCTGTGCCCGGCCGCCTGGAGGCAGTCAATTACCAGCAGGAGTACAGTATTTTTATTGATTTTGCCCATACCCCGGACGGCCTGGAAAAAGTACTGAAGACATTAAGTGCCATTCCCCACCGCCGTCTTATTACCGTCTTCGGCTGTCCCGGCGACAGGGACAGGGCCAAACGGCCCGTTATGGGCAGAATAGCGGAACTCTACAGCGATCTGGTGGTGGTCACTTCGGACAATCCGGCAACAGAATCCCCGCATGCCATAATCGGGGAAATACTGCGGGGCATGGAAACAAAGCCCGTTGTGTTGCCGGATCGCGGCGAAGCCGTCCGTTATGCCCTGTCCGTGGCAGGAAAAGGCGATATAGTGCTTTTGGCCGGCAAAGGCCATGAGAATTACCAGCTCATCGGGGACAAGCATGTTCCTTATTCGGACCGGCGGGCTGTGGAAACATTTTTTATCTCCTGAAGAAAAAACTGCCTCTGTGGCAGTTTTTTATGTGGGCAGGGTAAAAAGGTAAACTGTAGCACAAAAAGGGCAGTATACCTGATGTGTGCAGCCGGCGGGACCGTGCAGGGCGGAATTTTCCTCATATGGCGCGTAAGGGCCCAGTGACTCCTGCAAGGCACCGCTGTCGCACAGCAGGCCGCCGCAGGCGGGGCAGCAGAGCCGCAGTTGGGCAATACCGTTACAAAGGGGACACAACTGTTCAGCCACGACGGACACGCTCCGTTTTTCCTTATCTTGCCCGCCCGGCAGGTGGCTATGCGGGCAACAGCAGTGCAACCGGTTTTTCCAGGGCGCAAAAATCAGTGAGGGGATCGCCGTCAAGCAACAGCAGGAAAGGCTTTCTGCCGGTCGTTACTGCTCCTGCCTGCGGCAGGCCACAGGCTGCGGCGGCGGTGAAGGTGGCTGCCTGCAAAGCGGCGGTGGCAGACAGTCCTGCCTGCGTGAGGAGCATTATTTCACGCTGCAGTCCCCGGCCGTGGGGAACACCCGGCGCCCCCGCATCCGTCCCGGCCACAATACGGACCCCGAGAACGCTGCCTTCTCCCACCATTTCCAGATGACGTGCCAGGGAACGGGTGATAACGGAGTGCATTTTTGGCGTCAACTGCTTTGCCTGGTCCGGAGCGGTAAGCTGTGCATCCACCGGTGACAGGGTTGGCAGCCAGTAAGTGCCGCAGGCAGCCATTTCCCGCAATGTTTCACGGGAAAGAAAGTAAGCATGTTCTATACTGTCCACGCCGGCTTTCAGGCAGCGCCGTACTGCTTCATCACCGCTGGCATGGGCCATGACGGGCAGTCCGTGTGCTTTTGCCCGGCGGACAAGCCGCTTCAGTTCATCCGTGGTAAAAGTGGCGGGACCTGTCAGGCCATAACTGCTGAAACTGAAGATGCCGGACGCAACGATTTTTATCTGGCTTGCACCCTTTGCCGCCAGTGTGTCAACCAGTGCCAGCGCTTCAGGAAGATCGGCTGCGCCGCATCCCAGGGCGGAACCGTAACCGCCTTTTTGGTAGATGGCAAACCCGGACTGCAGCAGCAGAAAGGGAGGATCAGCAGGCAAAAAACCTGCTTTATTGCCGGCGTCCCTGGCGGCAAAGACACCGGCCTGCAGGTACTCCCGTGCACGGCCGGAGGGAGCGGTGCCGTCCGGGAAGGTAAAATGAACATGGCTGTCTATAAGTGCCGGCAGCAGGAAATAGCGGCTGAAATCCAGGAGTTGCACTCCTTTCGCCCGTGACGGAGTTTGTGCAATCAACCCATCAGTGATATAA
>DUUE01000419.1 GCA_012841735.1 Bacillota bacterium
CATGGAAGCCATACCGCTGGTGTAATGACAGTGCAGTTGCACGGGGACGCCCAGTTCTTTTAATCTTGTCACCAGTTCGTAAGCGTCATAGGGTGAAAGCAGGCCGGCCATATCCTTGATTGCCAGCGAATCGGCGCCCAGTTCCACCAGTTCCCTGCCCAGCCTGACAAAATGGTCATTGTCATGCACCGGTGAACGCGTGTATGCCAGGGTTGCCTGGGCATGGGCGCCGGCTTCGCGTGTTACCTGCAGGGCTTTGGCCATATTGCGCACATCATTTAAGGCATCAAAGATACGGATAATGTCTATACCGTTTTCCACTGCTTTCCGCACAAAAGCTTCCACCACATCATCGGGATAATGGCGGTAACCCAAAAGATTCTGCCCGCGCAAAAGCATCTGCAGCTTTGTGTTGGGAATAGCTTTGCGCAAAGCACGCAGGCGATCCCACGGATCTTCATCCAAAAAGCGCATACAGCTGTCAAATGTTGCCCCGCCCCAGATCTCCATGGAATGGAAGCCGATGCGGTCCATCAGCCCGGCAATTTCCAGCATATGTTCCGTCCTGAGCCTGGTAGCCAGCAGCGACTGGTGTGCATCACGGAAAGTCGTATCTGTGATCTTTACTTTACGTGCGGCCGTCATAACATCTCCCCTTTTCTCAAAATAGTACAGTTTCGTTATAAAATACCCCGTTTGGCCTCCCAAACGGGGTAAATCAAGTTCTTGTTTTAAGCATATCATTTATCCTGCCGGTGATCAAGTTGATTTTTGCAAATTTCCCCAATTTTATTGCCACAAGAAAATTTCTTAACCGTCAAACTTCCCGCAAAAAAATATCCCCTCAAGTGCAAGGGGATGAAAGAAAAGTTGTTATGCCCCGGCAGCCGCCTTCCGGGCCGTTTCCAGGATTTCCAGGCGCAGGATCCTGGCCACTGTTTTATAGACGGCAAATGTGATCACACCGTTGATCCCGGCTTTAATCAGATTAAAGGGGATAATGACAGGTGCCAGCATCCCCATCACCACACTGCGCGGCACTCCCATAAAAATGACTGTAAAGATGAGGTTGAGGGGAATCATGGCCAGTGTCATGGCCAGCACACCGGCGCACAGGCCGGCAATGGCGCCCCTGCGGGTGGGAAAACGGCGGTAAAGGCTGCCTGCTGCCAAAACATAGGCTCCGGTGGCACAAATATGCATTACCGCACCGATCCAGCCGGAGCTGGCCGAAACGGTCAGCGCCTGAATGACAGAAACAACAACAGTCAGCAGCAGGCCGCTAACCGGACCGAATAAAAAGGTCCCGATTAAAATCGGCACATCAGCCATGTCATACTCCAGAAAAGGAGCGGCCGGGAAAATCGGAAAACGGATAAAATACATCAGCGGCAGGGACACGGCCGCCAGCATGGCCAAAGTCACCATTTGTTTTGTGTTCATTTTCATCAATAATTACCTCCCGGAAAGTATATTAATTGATGCTTTGGCAGCAAAAACGCCCCCGGCAAATGCTCGGGGGCGTCATGAAGCACGAATATCGCGTACAGCTGTAAAAGGCTAATCGCTTATATCCGCTTCTCCCATCCGGACTATACCGTCGGCGCCGGAATCTAACCGGCTCAGCTGAAACAGCTCGCGGGCTCGTCGGCTCTCTGGCCGCTTACCGCCGGTGGGGACTTGCACCCCGCCCCGAAGCATCATCATCATTATAAAAACAGGAACCCGGTTTTGTCAAGGCCGTTTTACCCTACTGCCTGTTGACATAGGTGGTATGCAGAAGCTTGTGCGCCAGATGGCTGTTGGGTTCCCCCAAAAATTCCCGGTAAAGTTTTTGCACAGACGGGTTCTGGTGCGATTTACGCCGCGGCAGGACGGCACTGTCTTCATAGTAAAGCGCTTTGGCCCTCTCCGCCCGCACATCCTTTTCCATTTTAATTTTATCGGGCACAATGGGCTGACCGCCGCCGTTCACGCAACCGCCGGGACAGGCCATAACTTCAATAAAGTGATACTGTGCCTCGCCGGAGATGACCCTTTCCATTAATGTTTTGATATTGGCGCCGCCGTGTACTACGGCAACTTTGATTTTCAGATCCCGCGTGA
>DUUE01000011.1 GCA_012841735.1 Bacillota bacterium
CTGCCGCCCCCGCTGATAATTACGGCGGCTGTGGCGGCACCAAGGACAAAACTGCCGTCCACCGTCAGGTCCGGGATGTTTAAAGTCCGGAAAGAGATAAACACCCCCAGCGCCATGACGGCATAAATCAAACCTAATTCCAGGGCACCCAGCAGGGCGGCAACACTCATAACAAAACCGTCTCCTTACCGATCATCATTTTACAGCAGGTTGGCCTGCGCTTTGATCTCCTGCGGAATTTCCACACCAATCGCTTTCGCTGTGTCTTCGTTAAGATAAATTTCCACATCCTCAATGGTCAGGACCGGGATGTCGCCCGGGTTTTTGCCTTCCAGCACCTGTATCAGCATTTTGGCCGTTTCTTTGCCGAGACTTACATAGTTAATGCCGTAAGTGGCGAGCCCCCCGTCGGCCACCATGGAATCAGCCCCCACATAGACAGGCACTTTTGCTTTGTTTGCCGCCTGGGCTACCACGGGCATGGCGGAAGCCACGGTATTGTCAATGGGGATAAAAATGGCGTCCACCTTACCGGCCAGAGAAGTTACCGCCTGCTGCACTTCCGAACTGTTGGCCACAGTTGCTTCTACTACGGTCAGCCCGTTGGCGGCGGCATACCCCTTCAGGTCGTTAATCACGGAAACGGAGTTGGTTTCCCCGGCATTATACAGGGCGCCCACCTTTTTTATCTCCGGTGTAAGCTGCAGGGCAAGGCTCATAATTTTCTCCGCAGAGACGGCATCGGAGGTGCCCGTTACATTGCCTCCGGGAGCTTCCAGGCTATTCACCAGCCCGGATCCCACCGGGTCCGTGCAGGCGGAGAAAATAACGGGAATTTCCTTTGTTTCTCCCACCACGGCCTGGGCGGAAGGAGTGGCAATGGCCACAATGGCATCATATTTATTCGACACAAATTTCTGGCTGATTGTTTTCAGGTTGGTGGGATCGCCCTGGGCGTTCTGGTAGTCAATAGTGACATTTTCCCCGTCTTTATAGCCGCCCGCTTCCAGTTCGGCCAGCAGCGACTCCCGGATGGTGTTGAGGGAAGGATGTTCCACAATCTGGATGATGCCCACTGTGACTTTATCCTTTTTGGCCGCAGAACCGGCACACCCTGTGAGAGTAAAGACTGCTGTCAGCAAAAACAAGGCGCAGAGTACAATTATGCTTTTTCCTCTTTTCGTCATCTCTTGATCCTCCTGGCAAAGTTTTTTGCTGTTAGCAGCTCTGCAGTCCTGCATCCGGCGCTGCCTGGACGCAAGAACAAGCGGCCACATGAAAAAACACCTGTCCCGGACAAGGACAGGCGTTTGCCTGCGGTACCACCTTGATTGATGCCCTTGCGGGCACCCGCTCATACAGAGTGCCAACACACTCCTACCGGTTAACGCTGGTAAAACGTCGGCAGCTACTGAAACGTTGCCGTTTGTTCGCTCCGCCCTCAGGGGCCCATTTGTCTGCCGCTGCATCTCCCGGGCTTCCACCCTCCCCGGTTCGCTGTCAGACCGCCTGGCAGTTTTACTTCCCCGTCAACGGTTTATCTAATATTACCACATCATTTCCCGTGATGCAAGAACTATTTGCCCTCCGCACCTTGCTGTTACGCCAACAAATCTGCAATCAACTATAGTTTATTAGGAATTCATTAATTTACCATAACCGGAGGCATGTTATAATGGACATGTAATATATTTCACAACCGCCATAAAGGAGGATGCTTATGCCTGAAGAATTCAAACCCGGCTGCCAGCGGCCGCCCCTGAAAAAACCGGCCGCCGTCGTCAGTGACACAGCCCCGGCCAATTCCGTAAAGGAGGTAAACAGTATGCTGCCTAAAGTTGGTAAAGAGGCACCGGCTTTTGCTGCCCCCGGTTTCTACCAGGGTAAATTTATGAATTTCAGCCTGGATGAGTATCGGGGAAAATGGGTTCTGCTCTGTTTCTACCCGGGAGATTTCACCTTCGTCTGAGCAACGGAAATCGCGACAGTTGCCGCGAATTATGACGAGCTGAAAGCTCTGGATGTTGAAGTCCTTTCCGTCAGTGTGGACAGTGTTTATGTCCATAAGATGTGGAACGACCACGAATTGGCTAAAATGACGGGCACAGACATCCCCTTCCCCATGCTCTCCGACCAGGACGGCAGCATTGGCAGGTTGTACGGCATCTATGACGAAGACAGCGGCGTGGAAACAAGGGGCCGCTTTATCATTGACCCCGACGGCATTATCCAGGGGTTTGAAGTGCTCACTCCATCCGTGGGACGCAATATTGACGAAGCTATCCGCCAGCTGAAAGCTTTCCGGCTGGTAAGGGCCGCCAACGGGACGGAAGCCACACCGGCAGGCTGGCGGGAAGGTAAAGAAACATTAAAGCCTTCACCGGATCTGGTGGGCAACGTCTGGAAGGTCTGGAAAATCGAAGACGCACGCTAGTACAGAAATAAAAAACTCCCCCGGGAAGGCCCGGGGGGTTTTTTTACCGCTCGTCAAGGGGTATATATTGCTGGTTGAAAGAACCGGTGTAAACGGCCCGGGGGCGGAAAATACGGTTGTTTTCCAGGTATTCAATGGTCCGTGCCGTCCAGCCGGCAACACGGCTGACAGCAAAAATGGGGGTAAAAAGATGCTGCTCCAGCCCCATGGTCATATAAACCAGGCCGGAATAGAAATCCACATTGGGAAAAACACCTTTTGTCCGGCCGAAACGCCGCACCATTTCTTCTTCCAGCACTTCCGCCGTTTCTGTCAGCGTACGGCATTCCGGATGTTCTTTGGCCAGTTCTTTGGCCAGCGGCCCCAGGATGCGTGCGCGCGGGTCGTACGCTTTATATACACGGTGGCCGAAACCGGGTATTTTCTCTTTTGCGGCCAGTTTCCCGTCCAGCCAGGCACGGACATTGTCCTTATGACCGATTTCTTTCAGCGCTTTAATGGCCGCCTCATTGGCACCGCCGTGCAGGGGGCCGTTTAAGGCTGCGATACCCGCACCAATGGAGAAATAGATATCCGACAAAGTGGAGGCCACCACCATGGTGGCAAAAGTACTGGCATTCATCCCGTGGTCGGCATGCAGGATGAGCGCCACATCCATCACTTTTTCCTCCAGCTGCGTTGGTTTTTCCCCCTTGATCATATAGAGGAAGTTTGCCGCATGACTGAGGTCCGGGTCCGGTTCAATGGGCATTTTGCCCGCCCTGATGCGGTAGTTGGCGGCCACAATGGTGGGCATGGCGGCAATCAGGTCATAACATGTACCCAGATCTACCGGCTTGGCCGGGCCCAGTGAATTTTTGGCAAATTCATAAATAGCTTTTTTCTCCCCGAAGGGAGCCTTTTCCATGGGGATGGAATCTTCATCGGCACTGATGGCCGTTTCACTCAGCGGCCTGCCCTCCATGGTATCCACTTTGGAGCGGGTGCGCCGCAGAAAATCCACCCCCAGGCGCAGGGCCGCCATGTCGTTTAAATCTTCTATGGGGTTGCTCATCAGTTGCCTTAAAGTATGAGGCACATGACGGCGCCGGCACAGTTCCGCCTTAAATGCGTCAAGCTCCTCCTTTGCGGGCAGGTGCCCGTGCAGTAAAAGATAAGTGACTTCCTCAAAGGTGGAATAAGCGCACAGGTCAAAAACATCATAGCCGCGGTAAATCAGTTTGCCGACAGAACCGTTGACATAGCCGACGGCACTTTCACAGGCAATGGCACCTTCCAGTCCGGGACCCACTGTACAGGTCACAGGCCATTCAATTTTTTGCGCAAACTGTGGCTCAACATTATTGCCGCTTTCTGCGTTTGCTGTTCTCGCTGC